>NZ_PIRF01000006.1 GCF_003049705.1 Campylobacter concisus | reverse complement strand
GGAATTTGAGAAAAAATTGTTGGCGATTAAAAATTTTAAGTTATGTATTTTTATTATAGGTTTATAGGGTTTAGTTTATATATGCGTATCCACTTCTTTTTTCTATATTTATAGAGGCTACATTGTTATTTTTATCTGTTAAAATTATCTTACAATCACCTTTTAGTAGTCTTGAATAAGGCCTTTTTGCTCCTTTATTGTTAGTAACACTCACCACTCTCATGGGCCTACCTAATTCGTCAAAATCAATAGTTTGCATTTTGCCTTTTCCGCAACTACCGACAAATTTAACTGATTTTATGCCATATTTTTTCTCGATATTTAAATCTGTATTAATCTTATTGCAATAGGATTGAGGAATGCCTCTCCAGCCCGCACTTAAGAATTTGTTTGATTTTTGTGTATCGATGGCAACCTCTTCTTTGGAATTTAGATTACCACTAAATTTCTTACCACTACCTCTTTTATCATAAAAAATACTATACTTCCAAGATTTAACCCCAGGCTCATCTACAGAGCACTCTTGCAAACTAGTGTCATTAATAGCTATCCCCCATCTCATTTTAAACCAAAATTTTTCATTTTCTGAATGTACAAATTTATCATCTTGTATGGCAAGGTGCTGGGCGTACCTTATATGCGTTAGCATCTGTGTAGCTGCCTCTCTGGCTCCGTTTATTTCTAGCCTTGGTATGATCATTGCTGCAAGTATGCCAACGGCAATGATTACAAAGATAAGCTCTATAACAGTAAAACCCTTGTTTTTATGCATCTATCTGCCTCTTACGTCAAAATTTGCAATTACTTTTCCCATTTTTTCTATGCAAAATTTTGATTCTCCATCTAGATCGGCGCTTACTAATAAATTTTTAGACTCATCTCTTACATCTATACCATAAAATTTAAGTCTTAATGCAAGCTTTTTATTATCTGTGTATAAATCCTTGATTTCCGCTTCTTTTAATTTAGCAGCAAGCTCTTTTACAACATCAAATTTATATACAAAATGCTTTGTTGGGTTGTCTAAAAATAGGTAAAAAATTTGATTAAATACGATCATCGACCAGTTTAAGGCTAAAAAAAGCATCACTAAAGTCGTACAAATTTTATAGCCTTTTCTAAATTTTGGCAATCTTACGCGATACGAATTAAAAAATACTCTTACCATAAGTGGCGTTGCGATCACGCAAAACGGCAAAAACTGCTCAAGCTCTAGCCTTTGGCGCACTGAGACTATCATACAAAAGCAAAACGAACAAATCGCAACAAACCATAAAAGATCCTTCTTTTCCTTAACCCAAATTCTATAAATCGTATAGACAAAAAAGATAAAAATAAACGGCGAAAAAACAGCGGCAAAGATACCAAAAGTATCAATAAAGTGCCCACTTGGCCTACCATTTGTATCAAAACCAAAAAAGTAAAGTGTTAGTAAAAATAAAATAGCACTTAGCAAAGCAAGCGGAGGCCTTCTTTTATAAAGTGCAAATATAAAAAATCCTACGTAAAATATCAAAAAATCGCCATCTATAAAAAAAGAAATGCAAAAAAATGCTACAAATAAAATTTTATTTTTAACATGAAAAAAGTATATACATAGGAGCGCCAGCATAACACAAAGCCCAGCATTATTGACGATAAGGGCTGAAGCTAGCGTGCCAGGAAGTAAGATAAAAAGCAATACCGCAATAAGTCTGTCAAACTCTAATTTAATGTAAAATTTGCTTATCTTGTACATTAAAACGACGCTTATGACATGAAACGCGATCATCACAGATCTTAGAGCAATATCTGTTTGACCAAAAATTTGAACGCTTAAGTTTAAAACATGGCTAAGAAAATTTTGTTTGTTAAAAAAAATTTCAGCTTCACTATAACTTATACTAAGAGAATTTGCCGTATAAAGTAAAAATATACAATCAATCAAACATATTAAAAATACGCTAAAGGCGACGTGATGTCCAACAAATTCCCTAAATTTATCTAGCAAAAATTTTCCTTAAATATGTATATCCCAAAAAAATTCGATCCAATCGTGAGCCTCTTTTACCTTAAATTCTGGCAAAAGCAGAGCCTTCTCTTTATAAAAGACAGTTGCTATTTTTATATCTAAATTTGGATAACGCTTAAGCAGTTCCCTTTTTATCTCGACCATGCTCTCTCCACTGTCGATGATGTCATCGACGAGCAAAATTTTAGTGTATTTGCTAAGATCTGGCACGTTAAAGATATTAATCGTATCAAGCTTGTTTGTATCTTCATAGTGGATAGAATTTAGGGTAAATAAATTTCTATTATTAAGCGCAACAGCTAGCGAGTGGCCAAGCGTTAGACCACCTCTTGCCACAGCTAGTATCACCTCTGGATCAAATTCATCTTTTATCTGTTTTGCCATCTTTTTAGCATCAACAGCAAATTCATCGTAGCTATAAAATATCATCTTTCTTCCTTATCAATGCACTAAAAATACGATGAAACTAATGAGCGCTAGTACGACTACGCCTAAATTTATATCGCTAAATTCTCTCTTTATGAGCTTAACTATTACGTATGACATAAATCCAAATGCAAGGCCGTTTGTGATCGAATAAGTAAGTGGTATGAGTACAACTATGAAAAATGTCGCAACTGCAATGGCTGGATCTTTGAAATTTATACTAGCAAGCTCAGCAAACATAAGCACGCCAACCATTACAAGGATCGGATAGATGGCATTGCCAGGGATAGCTTTAAAAAGCGGCAACATAAAGAGTGTAAGTATAAACAAAAGTCCGCAAAATACAGCCGTTAGACCGGTTCTACCGCCCTCTTCTACACCACTAGCACTCTCTACAAACGATGTAGTCGTACTTACACCTACAAGTGAGCCAGCCGCCGTAGCAATAGCGTCAGCTTCAAGAGTTTTTTCAAGTTTTACGACGCCATCTTTTTTGTTTTCATCAAAAATTCCAGCCCTCGTGCCTACACCAGCTAGTGTGCCTATCGAGTCAAAAAGATCGGTCACAAAAAATGTGATAACAACTGGCAGCAAGGCTAGGCTAAGCGCACCTTTTATGTCAAGCTCTAAAAATATCGGAGAGATAGAGGCTGGAGTTGAGAAAATTTCTGTTGGATGAGGAGCGATACCAAGCACCCAAGCTATCACTGAAGTAGCAAGCACAGCTAGGATAAACGCGCCCTTTATCTTCCACGCCCAAAAGCAAATAACTAAAAATAATCCCAAAACACCAAGAAGTACGTTTGGATCTTTGAAATTTCCTATGCCAACCAAAACTGCGTCGCTATTTACGATAAAGCCCATTTGCTGAAACGCGACAAAGCTGATAAAGGTGCCTATGCCAGCGCTTATCGCTCTTCTTAGATCAAGCGGGATAGATCTTATTATCCACATTCTAAAATTTGTAAAAGACAAGACGACAAATATCACGCCGCTTAAGAAAACAACACCAAGAGCCGTTTGCCAAGGCACTTTCATGCCGATGCAAAGACCAAATGTAAAATAAGCGTTAAGCCCCATGCCAACGCTCATCGCAACTGGCGTGTTCGCCCAAAGGCCATTTAATACAGTAGAAAATATGGTAATTAGTGCAGTTGCCGTTATTAGCGCCTCATAAGGCATGCCAGTTTTGCTCATAATGATCGCATTTACCGGCACGATATACATCATCGCCAAAAATGTCGTAAGTCCCGCTCCAAATTCCTGCTTCACACTCGTTTTGTTTTGTGCTAAGTCAAAAAATTTCACCCCAAGCTCCTTTAGTAAATTTTAAGTTCGTTATATAAGCTATCACGTTCAACCGGCGTAAAACCAGATGTTTTTATGAGATCGCAAAATGTCTTTAGTGTAACGCCATTTGCGCTATTTGCGCCGGCTGCACTTTGTATGCTCTCTTTTTCTATCGTGCCATCAAGATCATCAGCGCCAAATTCCTGAGCGATCATCGCTAAATTTAGCGTCGAAGTAGCCCAGTAAGCTTTAATGTGTGGGACGTTATCAAGCACCAAACGAGATATCGCCATAGTCTTTAGAATTTCAGCCGATCCTAGAAATTTCACATCTTTTAAGTAGTTATTTTCTCTTTGATAAACTAGTGGGATAAACGCGTTAAATCCGCCAGTTTCATCTTGCAAGTCCCTAATCCTTAGCATGTGATCAATCCTGTTATCGCGGCTTTCTATGTGACCAAAAAGCATCGTTGCGTTGCTTTGTTTGCCGTGATCGTGCCATATTTTATGGATCTTTAGCCAGTTCTCGCTACTTACCTTGCCTTTGCAAATTTTAGCCCTGACCTCTTCATCAAAAATTTCAGCCCCGCCGCCTGGCATGCTATCGACGCCGTATTCGAGCATCTTTTCTATCACCTCATCGTAGCTTAAGCCATAATGCCTTGATAAAAAGTCGATCTCAGCTGCCGTCATCGCCTTTACGTGAAGCTCTGGATGAGCTGCTTTTATCTTTTTAAAAATTTCTAAATACCACTGCCAGCCACTTTTTGCGTTGTGAGCTGATACGATGTGTATCTCTTTTACGCCGTGGCTTACGCTCTCATCAATGATCTTTAAAATTTCTTCGTGGCTCATTAAGTATGGATTTGGATTTTTTCTGTGAGCCGAAAATGCGCAAAATTTACAAATATCAGCACAAATATTTGTTGGATTGATATGGCGATTTACATTAAAAAAGACCTTTTTGCCGTGCAGTTTTCTGCGCTTTTTGTCGGCAAATTTAGCCAAGGTAAAAAGATCAAGCTCATAAAGCGAAAAAGCCTCTTGCTTGCTTAATCTCTCGCCACTTTCTAGTTTTTGTAATAGATTCATTATCTTTATCGTCCTAAAGCTGAACTTAAGGCTTCATTATAGGCAAATAAAGCTTTGTTTTTGCAAAAATTATGTAACATTTGCCAAGATATTTTTAACAATGGAAACATTAAATGCTGGCCGATAAAAGTACCAAAAATAGCGATAATTATTTAAAAATCAAAGAGAAATTTCTTGATTTTAAGGCAAATTTACCAAAACATTTTCAAAAAAATCAGGGTAGAAATTTTGCAAATTTTTTAGCCAAAGAATATGATGATTTTATAAAATCTTATTTAAATGAAACTATGCGAGATTTTTTTGATGATTTTGTACCGCAAAATGACAGCTTTGCTTTTAGCGTTCTAGCTACTGGAAAATACGCCCAAACACTACTTAGCGCAAATAGTGAGCTTGAAATTTTACTAGTTTATAAAAATTTAAAAGGCTACAATATAAAAAATTTCTTAAAGGAATTTAGCGAAATTTTAAGTAGCTCTGGAATAAATTTTTATATAAAAAGTGTTGAAATAGATGAAATTTTTACAAATTATAAAGACGATCTCAAATTTAAAAGCGAGACATCGCAAGTCCGATATATCTGTGGTTCAAAAAGCCTCTACCGCCTAGTAAAAAGTGAGATCGTAAAATTAAAAGAATTTGATAAAAAAGCCTTTTTAAACTACCATTTAAAGGCATTTTTGCCGTTTTATAGCATCAGCTACTTAGCCCAAGAGCCAAATTTAAAAAGTGGCTTTGGCGGGATAGATGAAATTTATCACCTAAACTGCATACTAAACTGCCTAGATAGCGACATTTCAGTTAGATCACAAGCCCTAAAAGTGATGAATGAAAAAGAGATCGCTAGCTTTAACCTAAATGTGGACTTTTTACTAAGCCTACTAACTGCCTTAAATTTGACGCAAAATTCTGATACTTTTAGCGCTTCAAGCGTTGAAATCACGACAAATTTCATGCAAACAAAGTCTAAAAAGCTTCAAGATAACGAAAGCGTTATCAGCCAAAAGATGCTAAGCTCGATGAATAATATCGCCATTTATTCGAGGTTTATCGTCGCTTCTCTTTGCAGGCCATTTTTCAAAAGTGAGCTAAATTTTGATCAGAGAAAATTTGCAAGGCTAAAAAATGGCTTTTACGAGATAAATGGCGTTATTTACGTGCCACTTCATAAAAAGCCAGCTCTCATTGAAAATCTAATAACCGAGCTTTTAGAACTAAAAGATGTTGATTATAAATTTGATATAAGCGCGATCTTTTACATCAAGCGAGCCATCATCACAAAAAGTGGCTTAGAGCGTGCTATAAGCGAGTTTAAAAAGATATTTTTAAGAAAAAATTCCTACGCAATTTTAAAGTCATTGCTCGATGCGCAAATGATACAAATTTTAATAAAGCCAATGGAGCACATCAGTCAGCTAGCTCAGTACGACGGCTATCACGAATTTACGGTCGATGAGCATAGCATTTTAAGTGTAAAATTTCTTGAAAATATAAAAGATAAATTTATAAAAAATCTCTATACCGAGCTTTGTTTGGAGGGCAAGACGATGCTAAAAATCGTGACTTTAATGCACGACGTTGGCAAGGGGCTTGGCAAAGACCACGCAAATATCGGCGCAAATATCTTTAGAGCCTATGCAAACAAGCTAAATTTAAGCCAAAAAGCCGTAAATATCGGCGTCATCTTGATAAAATACCACACGCTAATGAGCAACGTCTCAAACAGAGAGGACATTTATTCGCAACGCGTCATATTTGCCTTCATCTCAAAGCTAGGCGATAAGCAGGTCTTAAAGCTACTTTACATCCTTAGCTACTGCGTGATAAATGCGACAAACGAGAGGCTCTATAATGCCTACACAGCAAAGCTTTTAAGGGAACTTTATGAAATTTCTCTTAGTGCATTTAGCGATGAAAATTTACTAGATGAAGCGACAAGGCGCGTAAAAAAAGAGCAGTCTATAAAACGAAATAGCGAGTTTTTGGCGCTTGAACCAAGCTTGCAAGATAAAATTTTTAAAATTACATCAAATCTTGTCTTTATAAAATATAGTGCGAGTGAGATCATAAATTTAAGCAAGGTCGCAGATAGCTTAGATGCGACAGAAATTTTTATAAATAACTCTAAAAATTTAAGCATTCAGATCTATACAAAAAAGAGTCTAAATTTAAGTGCCCTGCTCTATGAATTTGCTAAATTTGACCTTGCATACATGGAAATTTTTGAGCTATTTGAGAAGAAATTTTATATCAGGCTTGATTTTAACCAAAATGTTAAAAAAGAGGAGCTTGAAAATACTAAAAATTTAGCTCTAAAATCCCTAAATAGCGAGGTTCTAAAAGAGCCTTTGAAACCAAACATTAACAAAGATGAGATAAACTTCGAGCTAAATCACTCAAAAGATTACGCCAAACTTAGCATCAACGCAAAAGATCAGCGCGGGCTAATGGCTTATGTGATGAGTGTTTTTGACAGGCTTCATTTTCAAGTCACGAGTGCTAGAATCCAAACGGTCAAAAATAGAACAAGAAATCTCTTTTTGATCGAGAAAAACGAGCGACTTGAGAGCAAAGGTGAAGAGATATTAAATTTATTAATAAGTGAGTAAACATGTGTGGAATCGTAGGATACATCGGAGATAAAGAGAAAAAAGAGGTCATCTTAAGCGGTCTAAAAGAGCTTGAGTACCGCGGATACGACAGTGCTGGTATGGCTGTAATGAGTGATGGCAAGATCGATTTTTTTAAAGCTGTTGGAAAGCTTGAAAATTTAGCCCTAAAGACAAAGGACTTTACATCAGAGGGCTTTGGCGTCGCGATAGGTCATACACGCTGGGCAACTCATGGCAAACCAACTGAGATAAATGCTCACCCGCACCTTGGCGAGCACTCATTTGTCGTTCACAATGGCATCATCGAAAATTACAAAGAGCTTAAAGATGAGCTTGAAGCAAAAGGCGTGAAATTTGTCAGCCAAACCGATACTGAGGTGATCGTGCACCTTTTTGAAGAAATTTTAAAAGAGAAAAAAGACCCGTTTAAAGCTTATGAGGCGACTATCACAAAACTAAGAGGTGCATACGCGACGCTACTTATCACAAAAACTGCACCTGATAAGATATTTTTTGCAAAAGATGCTGCTCCTATGGCAATAGGAAAGAGTAATGAAAAAGAGCTATATTTTGCTTCATCTGACGCTCCACTTATTGGCAATGCAACAGAGGTGGCATATTTAGATGACAACAACTATGGCTACGTGAGCTTAGACGAGATTGCCGTTTTTAAACATGGCAAAAAGGCAAGCATAACCTTTAACGCTCTGCCAAAAGACAAAAGCTATGCCCAAAAAGAGGGATACACATTTTTCATGGAGAAAGAAATTTACGAGCAAGGTGCGGTCGTATCTGAAACCATCATGGGCAGAGTCAAAAACCACAAAGTCACCCTTGAAAATTTAGACGATGAATATCTAAAAAGTATCGATGATGTTGTGCTTTGTGCGTGTGGTACGAGCTACCATGCAGCGCTAACTGCAAGCTATCTCTTTGAAAGACTTGCTAAAGTTAGAACAAAGGTCGAAGTAGCAAGCGAATTTAGATACAGAAAGCCTTATCTAAACAAAAACTCGCTCTTTATCGTCATCTCACAAAGTGGCGAGACAGCCGACACTCTTGAGGCACTTAGAATAGCTAAAGAAGCTGGGCTTAGAACGCTTGCGATTTGCAACGTCGATAACTCATCTATCGTTAGACTAGCTGATAATACACTTCTAACTCGCGCTGGCATCGAAAAAGGTGTGGCAAGCACAAAAGCTTTCGCAACGCAGATCATCGTGCTTTGGATGCTTGTGCTTCAAATGGCAGCAGCAAAAGAGTCTATCAGTAAAAAAGAGCTTGATCACGAGATCAAAACGCTTCTTCACATCCCACAAATTTTAAATATCAATAACTCTCTTCAAGAGAAGCTTCACCGCCTAAGCAAGCATTATTTGCACGGTCATGGTTTCTTCTTTATCGGTAGAGATATCTTCTATCCGCTAGCATTAGAAGGCGCGTTAAAGCTTAAAGAAATTTCATATCTTCACGCCGAGGGCTATCCATCAGGCGAGATGAAGCACGGCCCTATCGCGCTTGCAGATGAGAAGCTATTTACGATCGCTTTAATGCCTCAGAATTTACTTTACGAAAAAACAAAAAGCAACGTCGAAGAGCTTGCCGCAAGAGATGCTTACATCCTGGCGATAAGCCCACTTGAGTTTGAGCTAAGCGATGACTACGTAAAAACAAGCGTTCAAGATCACTATATGAGTGAATTTTTCGAGATGATGCTTGTACTTCAGCTACTTGCTCTTGAAATTTCTGTTAGACTTGGCAACAACGTCGATATGCCAAGAAATCTCGCAAAAAGCGTGACTGTCGAATAATTTAACTGGCCAGCAAACACTGGCTAGTTAAATTTTATTTGATATTTTGCATTAAAATTTATGAAATATTGTTCTTGCAAGAGCGCAACCCAGCTAAAATTTGTCTAGCTTTAGTTTAAAATTTTATACTTTACTATGACAATAAAAAATGGTGGCATAGATATCATTTTTGATGTGACTAAAAACTTAATGAGTTAAGTAAAAAGAATAAGAATATCACACTTGAGCATTTTAAAATGATGCACGATATTAAAAATCAAAAAGTAGATGTTGTCGATCTTGTTGGCATTTTCTCTTTAAGCGCAAAAGAGATGTTTAATTAAAAGCGTTATATTAAAGCCTTTTTCTAACCCACTAAACTAAAAAATTTTAAGGCTCAAGACTCTTAAATTTTATCTTTACCCAGCATCGTTGTCAGCTGTTCTTTGATTCTATCATCAAATTCACTAACACTTATGACACCTCTACTTTCGCACATCTTGGCATCATTAACATCGCAGTAGTCACTAAGTGCGTTTTTGTATCCGCCCCTTATACAAGCCTCTCTATCTTCTAAAAATCCAGCACCACCAAGGATTAATACGCCAAGGTCAAAACCTATCTTAAATTTCGCACTCGCTGAGCTTTTAACCCAGCTTAAAAATATCTCATCGTATCTTAATCCAAGTGCTCCAACGCCATCTGGCACGACTAAGATATCCACACCATAAAGACTTTCAGCATAAATTTCTGGATGAAGCCTGACGCCAAATTCATCGACAATCTCAGGCTTTAGTGCGTAAGTCTTGATATTAAAATCCTCAAATTTATGTAAAAAATCATAAATTTTGGAAAAGCTTAGTAGATTTAGCTTGTCAAACATCAAAATGCCAACTTTCATGCTAGCTCCTTTTAATGAAGTGCCTCATTTAGCTTGATCGCCCTTTTGCTCGCACTTGCAGTGATCTGACCTGTTTGGCTATTTTGTCTAAAATGAAGTCCTTTTAGCCCGCCAAGCTCAAGTGCTTTGTAAATTTCAGCTTCAAATTTAAACTCTGGATTTAGCTTAGCTAGCTTTTCGCGCTCGTTAGCTGATATATAGACTTTTGTGCCCTCAAGCACCGCTATGCCAGCATCCACGATGCAGTTATCGCCAAGAGGTACGCCTGTGACTGAATTTGCGCCAAGCAAGCAGTGTTTGCCGATGCTTACAGGATTGCCGTTTGTGCCACTTAGCACGCCAAGTATGCTAGCTCCGCCACCTACGTCGCTACCCTCGCCCACTACGACAGAGCTACTGACTCTGCCTTCAACCATCACGCCACCGGTTGTACCTGCGTTAAAGTTGATGTAGGCAGCACCAGGCATAACGACTGTGCCAGGATGCACAGCAGCACCCATGCGAACCTTGGCTGAGTCTAAAATTCTCGTATTATCAGCTGGAATGATATGGCTTAAAAATCTTGGGAATTTATCGACGCTAACGATCGCTGGATATTCGCCAAACATCTTTAGAGAAATTTCATTTTCTCTTAACCATTCAAGCTCGATTGGCGTATTTTGGCTAGTCCATGCAACATTTGGTAACACACCAAAAGCTCCATCAAGCACGATCGTCCTAGGTGCGACCTTGCCAAGCGAGATCAAGTAAAGTTTGAGATATACGGCCTCTACGCTAAGTGGTTTTGCATCGTTAAACAAAAACACAAGTTTAAATTTATTCTCATTTAGTTCAAGATCGTCATCAAATGCCATTTTTACGGCATGCAAATTTTGTACATTTTTATGAGAGCTTATCTCTTTTTCAAAGACGCTAAAGAGCTTGCTAGCCTTTTTTACCACTTTTGGAGTAAGATCGGCTACAAATTCAGAGCCGTTAAAATCAACCTTAACATCACATTTTTGCAAGGCATAGATATAAGCGGCTGCGCTTAAAAAGCTCTCTTTGTAATTTACAACAGCAAAAGTCGCTTGCAAAATTTTATCTGTATTTTTTTGTCCGCGATCGATCCTAGCGATACCAAAAGCAAGCGGATCTTTGTAGCCATCTTTTTTTCTAAATTCTTCAAAAAATTCCTTAAATTCATTTGCATCTTTAAACTCTTTAGACATCTATTCTCCTTTAAATTTTTCTTAGTCTAGCCAAAAATGGCTAAAAATTTTATGATTTTAAGTCCATTAAGATTTTTAAATATTTTTATATTTTTAATAATGATTAATCTTATCATAAAGTAAATTGCAATAAGATTTTGCAAATTTAAAGAAGGAGTTTAAATGTCAAATTTAGTAACAAAACCTAGATTTGCTCTGGCTGCGTTAATCGGCCTTATCGCTGGCATTGTCTCAGCTTTTGTCAAATGGGGAGCAGAATTTCCGCTTCCTCCAAGAAGTCCGATGGATATGTTTAACGCTGCTTGCGGACCAGAGAGTGCCATTAGAGCAGCCGATGCAATCGATTGCTCTAGAAATTTCTTAAATCCGCCTTATGTATTTTTAAGGGATTATTTGGGCGTAGCCGATCCAAATGCCGCTATTTACGAGTTTGCAGGGCATGCATTTAACTACGTAATGATGACGCATATATTATTTTCGATCGTTTTTGCGGTTGCTTATTGTGTTTTGGCTGAGAAATTTCCAAAGATTACAATATGGCAAGGCTTACTAGTTGGCGTTATCGTAAATATCGCTGTTCACGTGATCACACTACCTATTTTGGGGCTTACTCCACCACTTTGGACACTTCCTTGGTACGAGCATGTATCTGAATTTGTCGGCCACATGATATGGTTCTGGTCGATAGAGATCATCCGTCACGACTTAAGAGCTAGGATAACAAAAGAAAAAGATCCAAGTGATTATTGCTGCTGCAACGCATAAGTGCAAATTTTTGCTGTTTTGGGCTAAAAACCTAAAACAGCAACCAAATTTATCTCACCATTTAAAAGCAAAAATTTATCCGCGATTAGCACTCCTGGCTAAGCTCTAAATTTTCTAAACGAAGTGGCTTTTCACCTTCAAAAATCACCCCAATACCAAAAGGCTCACAAATATCAAGCTCGCCCTCAGCAAATCTCATCAGCTACTGCTTATCATGCGCATAAAAGGTGCATTGAGGCGAGCTAAAAGGCAAGTCGCAAACTGGCACGTCAAGCAATTTAAGCTCGTCCTTGCTCAAAAAGCACCCTCGCCTAAGCTCATCTTTTAAAAAGGCAAGCCCCTCTTTTATGTACCGATCGATATCCTGAGCGATACGCTGCACAAGCAAAATCGTCTCATCATCCACGTCTGCCCCATTTGCCGAGATAAGGCAAAAGAGCACTTGGCCAAAAATTTCGCTTTTTAGCCACGTCTGGGCATACCATATAAAGCCACCATCTGTTGCAACTTTTTCAAGTTCGCCAAATTTCAAAGTCATTTTTTATTCTCATTTTTGTAGTTTTGCTACTCTTAAGAAAAAGAGCCAAATTTAAGCAAATTTGTCGTGACATAAAATAGAGATAGCTTGTAAATTTGCCCTTTAGCATAAAGCAAAAGCTAAATTTACAAGCAAATTTTCAGTTTTTCTCGCTACTTAAAAGCAAAATTTCTCATCAGTACCATTTTGCTTGCGCATAGCCTTAAAGTTAGCGAGATTATCCTTGTCTAAAAAGTAATCTTTCTCCTTTTTATTGCGGGCTTCTAGCTTTTCTATGCCTTTTGCAAGGGCTGCTTTTCTATCTTCGTGAGGCGAGCTAAATTCTGGCGAAAACATCGCTTCATAGGCATTTTTCTTAGTCCATTCAAGCGCTTTATCAGCGATCTCTTGTTGCTTTTTGATATCGCAAAATGCATAAGGATTGACCACGTCGCCAACAAGCTTCATAAACGCCCCTATCGCGGCCACCACGTCAGTAAATTTCTCGCCCTCCATGTCTATAACACCTCTTAGTAAGATCGCGCGATTTTTTGCCGCATAAAACCAAAATACCGCATCATCGCGAAGTCCAAGATCGTATGCGCGAGCTGAAAGGACAAAAAGAGTTATCGGAGAGACCATTTGTGGGGCGTCTTGCACGATCTTTTCAGCCTTTTTAAAGTCCTCTTCTTTGCCACTTTTTAAAAGCCCATCTATCTTGTCATAGACCTTGACGTACTCCACCTTGCCAGCATTTGCTGAGTAGTATAGCGTGACGTAGATGTCGATACTTCTTACTTTGCCATCATTTGCAAAGCCACATACCGCTCCAAAAAGTAGCGCCGTAAGCAGTGATAAAATTTTCATTTTAGCTCCTTGGCTTAAAATTTTTATTATTCTAACTAAAAGCAGTTGAAAAGATTAGGATAAATTTAAGAAAAAGTCCGCAAATTTAAAGCGGACTTCGAAGATTAGTTTTTAAAACTATGGATAGGTGCTGGAATTTGTCCGCCACGAGCGATGAAATCGGCACTTGAGGCTTTATTTATCTTCATTACAGGCGCTCTTCCTAAAAGGCCGCCAAACTCGATCATATCGCCCTCACGTCCAAGAGGTATAATTCGAACGGCCGTTGTTTTTTGATTTATAACGCCGATAGCCGCCTCATCAGCGATCATCGCAGCTATGCTCTCGCTTGGTGTGTCAGCAGGTATGGCGATCATATCAAGCCCTACCGAGCATATCGCAGTCATCGCTTCAAGCTTTTCTAAATTTAATGAGCCAGCTTGAACGGCCGCTATCATGCCCTCGTCTTCTGAAACAGGGATAAATGCACCGCTTAAGCCGCCAACTTGATTACACGCCATGACGCCACCTTTTTTTACTGCGTCATTTAGCAGGGCAAGTGCCGCAGTCGTGCCGTGCGTACCGACAGCCTCAAGCCCCATCTCTTCAAGCACACGAGCCACTGAGTCGCCAACAGCTGGCGTTGGAGCAAGAGAGAGATCGACGATACCAAATTTAACCCCAAGGCGCTCGCTCGCCATTTGACCAACTAGCTGACCGATACGAGTGATCTTAAATGCCGTCTTTTTCACAGTCTCAGCTACTACGTCAAAGCTCTCGCCACGCACCTTTTCAAGCGCTCTTTTTACTACTCCTGGACCAGAAACGCCCACATTTATCACCACATCAGCCTCGCCCACGCCATGAAATGCACCAGCCATGAAAGGATTATCCTCGACTGCGTTTGCAAAGACAACAAGCTTCGCACAGCCCATCTCTGATGCTGCCGCCGTCTCTTTTATGATGCGTCCCATGTCACGCACTGCGCTCATATTTATGCCACTTTTTGTTGAGCCGACATTGACGCTTGAGCACACTTTTGCGGTTTGTGCTAGTGCTTGCGGGATAGAATTTATCAAAATTTCATCGCCCTTTTGATAGCCCTTTTGCACTAGAGCTGAAAAACCACCTATAAAATCAATACCAACCTCAATAGCCGCCCTATCAAGCGTCTTTGCGATCATCACGTAGTCTTTTGCGTCCGTTGCGGCGCCGATTATCGAGATAGGCGTCACGCTCACTCTTTTATTGACGATTGGTATGCCTAGCTCAGCAGAAATTTCATTGCCTACTTTGACTAGGTCTTTGGCTTTAGTGGTGATTTTTGCGTAAATTTTATCGCAAGCCTTGTTTATATCAGGATCGATACAGTCAAGCAAACTAATGCCCATCGTGATTGTTCTGATGTCAAAATTTTGCTCTTCGATCATCGAGATCGTTTCGGTTACGTTTTTGATGTCCATTGTTTTTCCTTAGATTGTATGCATCGCATCAAAGATAGCGGAACTTTGGATATTTATCTTTACCTTTAGGCTCTCTCCAAGTTTATTAAGCTCTTCTCTTAGGACTGCAAAATCCTTATTTTCATTACTTGAAACCACCGCCATCATCGTAAAAAACTCATCTAAAATAGTCTGTGAGATATCATCTATGTTTAGCCCTAGCTCGCTAAGCTTTGCTGAGACGCCAGCAACGATGCCGACTCTATCCTTTCCGACTACGGTTACGATCGCTTTCATGTTTTCTCCTATTAAATTTTAAATGATTGCATTTTGGCTCCAAAATTTAAGCCAAGCATCAAGCAAAGCTAAATTTTGGTAGCCAAATTCAAACTGGCAAATTTTAAAATTTGCTCTAAATTTTATCTTTTGTAAATTTTACTTCGAGCAAGCACTCTTGCCGTCATTTACTGGTTGGATTGCTGAGTTATCAGCTCCGCCATCACTATTTATATTTTCTATCACTTCCCAAAGTCTAGCAGCCGCACTCTCGTAGCGTTTTGCAGTGACTGAGTTTGGCTCGTAAAAGCTAACTGGCTTACCATTATCCCCGCCCACGCGAACAGCTGGCTCGATAGGGATTTCAGCCAAAATTTGAGTATTATAAGCTTTTGCCATCTCTTCAGTCGTGCCTTTGCCAAAAATGTCGTACTCTTTGCCATTATCTGGGCAGATGAAACCGCTCATATTTTCGATGACACCAGCGATTGGGATGTGGAGCTTCTCAAACATATCAAGCGCACGCTTACTATCGTCAAGCGCTACAACTTGTGGCGTTGTGACGCAGACACCTGCCGTTACTGGCACGCTTTGAGCTAGAGTTAGCTGTGCGTCACCCGTTCCTGGAGGCATGTCAAGAAACAAGACATCAAGTTCGCTCCAAAGCACGTCTTTTAGCAGCTGCTCGATCGCTTTCATTATCATCGAGCCACGCCAGATGAGGCTCATGCCCTCTTCCATCAAAACGCCCATACTCATCATCTCAACTCCGTGGC
Organism: Campylobacter concisus; assembly: GCF_003049705.1. Classification (NCBI taxonomy): domain Bacteria; kingdom Pseudomonadati; phylum Campylobacterota; class Epsilonproteobacteria; order Campylobacterales; family Campylobacteraceae; genus Campylobacter; species Campylobacter concisus. Next base: position 117,449 of record NZ_PIRF01000006.1, on the reverse strand, counting down.
TAAGTATCGGTTTTAGCTTGTTACCAACGACTTGTGGCTGAGTATTTACTTCGCCAAGCATTCTTGGGATATTTGGTCCGTAGATGTCAGCGTCTAAAATTCCCACTTTTTTGCCTAGTTTTGCCATTGAGATGGCTAAATTTAGCGTTGTGGTTGATTTACCAACGCCACCTTTTCCTGAGCTTACCATTACGAAATTTTTAACTTGAGGCGCGATGTTTTTGCCACTTTGAGTGTTACTTTTCTCCTCAGGTATCTTTGGCTGGATCAAATTTAGCACATACTCGTTTGAGCCCATGACACGTTTGATGTCTGTTTTTAGCTCGTTTGCCACCTCTGGGCTTGAGCTAACGATCTCGACTTCGATTAAAATTTTATCGCCGATTTCTACATTTTTTACAAAGCCAAAGCTAACTATATTTTTTTCAAAACCAGGATATATAACACCTTTTAGCCTATTTAAGACCTCTTCTTTATTTAACATTTTTCTCCTTTTTCTAGATCTTTTGAAATTTTATATGCACAAAATTTTGGTCCGCACATCGAACAAAAATGAGCACTCTTAAACGCATCTTCTGGCAAGCTTTCATCGTGAAGCTCTCTAGCTTTCTTTGGATCAAAGCTAAGCTCAAACTGCTTGTTCCAGTCAAACGCATATCTAGCATCACTCATCGCATGATCTTTTTCGATGGCTCCAGCTTTGCCAAGTGCGACATCTGCGGCATGAGCTGCTATCTTATGAGCTACGATGCCCTCTCTTACGTCATTTTCATTTGGCAAGCCAAGGTGCTCTTTTTGCGTCACGTAGCAAAGCATGCTAGCGCCGTGATATGCCGCCATCGTGCCACCAATCGCCGAGGTGATGTGATCGTATCCTGCACCTATGTCTGAGACAAGCGGTCCAAGCACGTAAAATGGGGCGTCATGGCAGAGCTCTTGTTCGATTTTCATATTATACTCAATTTGATTTAATGGCACATGACCAGGGCCCTCGATCATCACCTGCACATCTTTTTGCCAAGCACGAAGCGTAAGCTCTCCAAGTACCTTTAGCTCGCTAAGCTGCGCCTCGTCTGTTGCGTCGTAAATACATCCTGGGCGAAGTCCGTCGCCAAGCGAGAGTGAGACGTCATATTTTGCACAAATTTCTAAAATTTGATCAAAAATTTCATAAAATGGATTTTGCCTATTTAGCTTTGACATGTAGCTAGCACTCAAACTGCCACCACGGCTTACTATACCCATTTTACGCTTTTTAACAAGCGGCAAAAACTCGCGCAAAAAGCCAGCGTGTATCGTAAAGTAACTAACCCCTTGCTTCGCTTGCTTTTCAAGTATCTCTAAAATGAGCTCATTTGTGATATTTGTAACCTCTTTTGCCTCTTTTAAAATTTCATACATAGGCACTGTGCCAACTGGCACGCTTGAATGCTCAATGATCGCACTTCTAATAGCGTCTAAATCGCCGTCTGTACTTAGATCCATAACCGTATCAGCGCCAAATTCTAGGCAAATTTCAAGCTTTCTAAGCTCAGCGCAAATGTCACTGCTTAAGCTTGAGTTGCCGATATTTGCATTGATTTTTGTCCTTAGCTTTCTACCTATGCCCATTGGTTTTAAATTTTTATGATTTATATTTGCTGGGATGATGATGCTACCTTTTGCCACCTCATCCATCACCAAATTTTCACTAAGCCCTTCGATCCTTGCCACATAGCTCATCTCTTGCGTTATCTCGCCGCGCCTAGCATAATACATCTGCGTCTTATCTCTCATATAAGGCCTTTTTTTGATTTTTAAAAACCTCATTTTAGTCCTTTTTTGATTTAAACTAACTAAATAAGCTTTTAAAAATTTACTTTTTTAAAAAGAAATTTTGAAGTTTTGAGGTGTATAATTCTGTAACAATTTTCAAAGGAGTTATCTTGCTTGATATATCACTTATAATGCTTGGAGCAGGAAATTCTAGCCGTTTTGAGCTACCAGTAAAGAAGCAATGGCTTCGAATAGGAAGCGATCCACTTTGGCTATTTGCTACTAAAAATTTGAGTAACTTTTACACATTTAAAGAGATAATTGTCGTTAGCAAAGAGTGCAAATATATGTCAAAATTTGCTCCAAATTATAAATTTGTTGATGGCGGCGAAACCAGGCAAGATAGCCTAAAAAACGCACTTGATCTAGTAAGTAGCGAATTTGTCCTAGTTAGCGACATCGCTCGTCCTTGTATCTCAAGCGAACTTTTTCACAAGATTATAGAGGCAGCAAGTCAGGCTGATTGTGTAGTTCCAGCGCTAAAGATCGCAGACACCGCTTATCTTGGCGAAAATGTGGTTGATAGAGATAAGGTAAAACTTATCCAAACACCACAACTCTCTCGCACAGCACTTCTTAAAAAAGCTCTTAGCGGCGGTGAAATTTACACAGATGATAGCTCGGCTATGAGAGCGATTGGTGCGAGCGTTTGGCAAATTTTAGGTGATGAGATGGCAAGAAAGATCACTTACAAAGAGGATCTTGCCAAAATTCCTGCTTTAAAAGAGCCAGAAATTGAAGTCTTTGTTGGAAACGGCTTTGATGTGCATGAGTTTGAAAAGGGTCGTCCTTTGATTCTTTGCGGTGAGAAGATCGACTATGAGTTTGGGCTAAAAGCTCACAGCGACGGCGACGTGGCACTTCATGCGCTAACTGACGCTATCTTGGGAGCTGCTGGGCTTGGAGACATAGGCGAGCTTTTTCCTGATACGGACGCTAGATTTAAAGATATTAGCTCCATTTACTTGCTTGAGGAAGCTTACAAAAGGGTGCAAAGTGTGGGCTTTGTGCTAACAAACGCTGATATCACGATAATGGCACAAAAACCAAAAATTTCAAAACTAAAGTCAAAAATGGAGGTAAACATAGCAAAAGCTCTAAATTTAAGCCAGAGCCACATAAATGTAAAGGCAACGACTACTGAAGGGCTTGGCTTTGTCGGCAGATGCGAAGGGATCGCCGTAATGGCAAGTGCAAGCCTTAAATTTTACAACTGGAAGCAAATATGAAAATTTTAATAGTAGAAAATGAAATTTACCTAGCTGGCTCGATGGCTAGTAAACTAGCTGATTTTGGCTACGATTGCGAGATCGCTAAAAGCGTAAAAGAGGCATTGAAGTTTGAAAATTTCGATGTAGTGTTACTTTCTACCACACTTCCAGGGCAGGATTTTTACCCTGTTATTGAAAAATTTAAAAGCTCCATCATCATCTTACTAATCGCTTATATCAATAGCGACACTGTGCTAAAACCCATTCAAGCAGGTGCGGTTGACTACATCCAAAAGCCATTTATGATAGAAGAGCTAGTTAGAAAGATAAAGCATTTTGAGGAATTTAGAAATTTCAAAAACGAGATCAAAAATTACGAAAGCTACGTAAATTACGCTTTAAAAGAGTATGAAATTTCTAGCTTTGAGGCAAAAAAGATAAAATTTCCACTGCTTTTAAAATCAAGTAAAAGCGGATACAGCGATAAATTTATATTTAGCTATGTAAAAACTTGCAAATTACCATTTTTATTTTTAGGCAAAGCCTGTTTCTCTGAGCTTGAAAAGGCACTAGCCAAAAATGGTGATGAGCTAATCTATATGACAAATTTAGAGGAGCTAAAACAAGAAGAAAAAGAGAAAATTTTAGAAATTTGCAAAAAGAAAAAGGTCGCGATCTCAACTAACGATTTTGCACAAAAAGCACCATTTGACGAGCTTGAGCTTTCAGGACGCGATAAAAATTTCAATATCGATGAGATCGTTACGATCGATGAATATATAAAGTACATAATCGTTAATTATCAAGATAAATTCCCTGATACAGAACTTAGCAAGAAGCTTGGAATTTCTAGAAAATCACTTTGGGAAAAGAGAAAGAAATATGACGTCAGCAAGAAAAAATAGTGAAATTTCTATAAATACCGAAGTTTTTGGTGCTTTGGAGCTAATAAAAAATAAGATTCTCTCAGATTACGACTCGCTTATGGATGATGAGCAGATAAAAGAGGTGAGCAAAAAGGGCTATTTTAATGGCGAGCCGATGCCGTATTCTTTTGGATTTGCTCCATTTGGCGAGCTAAATCAAAATATTGCTAGCAAGCTTACTCCTGGACAAAAGGTAAATCTAAGTCTTGATGGTAAGATCGTTGGACACATCAATGTTGCTAAAGTCTTTAAATTTGACGAGAATATGAGGGCTAAAAATATATTTTTAGCAAATGAAGCCAGTAATGATAAAGAGCTAAATTTAGGCAAATACGGCATTAGCGGCGAATTTGAGCTTTATGATGAGAGTATGCAAATAAGCAAAAACGCACTAAATGATCTAATAAAGGAAGATGGCGCTAAAAAGATAACGGCTGTCTTTTTAACGGCTGATCCATTTAATAGAGCTCACGAGCGCATTGTTAGAATGACTATTGATAAGGCTGATTTAGTAATCATTTTTTTGATACGAACACGTGAAGAAAAGCACGTTGATTACGAGATTAGAAAACAAGTGCTGGATTATTTTATACAAAATTATTTACCGATAAAAAAGGTCTTTGTCTTTGCTCTAAAAAATACGACTCTTTTTAGCTCACATGCAAACCCAACACTTGAATGCATCGCTGCTTCAAGATTTGGAGCAAATAAGCTAGTCATCGGACAAAACCACTCAGGAATTGGAATGTTTTTTGATCACAATGAAGCTCATACGATTCTTGATATTTATAAAAACGACCTAAATTTAGAGGTAATCGTGCTGCCAGAGCTAGTTTATTGCAACAAGTGTAAGACGCTAGTTAGTACCAAAAGTTGCCCGCACGGACAACACCATCAGATCAAATATCATCCAGATGTTATCAAGGAGCTGCTATTTAACGGTATTATGCCACCAGCCATTCTTGTGAGGCCAGAACTTTCTGCACTAGTTTTAAGCAAACTCTTTACAAATCGCTTCAAAGACGTGCAAAAGCTTTGCGATGATCTTTTTGTAAATTCAGGACTGCTTGAAAACAAAACTGACCGTGACTTTTACGAAGAGCTTATGAAGCTTTATCAAACATCCTCGATGACTTAAGGAAATTTATGCAAAAACTATTTTTAACTTTTTTTGGATTTGGACTTTTACCAAAAGCACCTGGCACTTGGGGTTCTATTGCTGGCGCTGTAGTAGCTTATTTTGTGCTTTATTTTTTATCATCAACCACGCTTTTTCTAGCTAGTATTTTGCTATTTTTGGTAAGCATTAGTGTTATTGATGATTTTGAAAAAAAGGTAAATTCTCACGATGAAAGTTTTATCGTTATAGACGAAGTTGCTGGAGTTTGGCTTGCTATTGCCATTAGTGGAGCTACGATCTCTCAACTCATACTCTCACTTATGCTTTTTAGAGTGCTTGATATCAAAAAGCCTTCGATAATAGGCAGGATCGACCGCAATGTAAAAGGTGGCCTTGGCGTAATGGGCGATGATATGGTAGCTGGTTTTTTTGCTGGAATAATTAGCGCAATAATATACGGGGCTGCTATAAAATTTGGCATAACTTTGCCGTAAAAATATAGATTTTTGGCAAAGTTATATAGGCTTAAATATCTTTTATATAAATTTTAAGCAAGTCCTAGCTCATTTAAAACAGAACTTAGATTAACCGAGTTACTACTTTTACTATTAAGATTTTTTTGCTTCTCTAGCAGAGCTTGATTAGCAAGTGCTACATTTAGCTCTTTGCGATAATCGCTCAAAATTTTATCCATTATCTTAAGCAGCTCATTCTTTTGATCCTGTGTTTTTGCGGGATCATCTATACCTAGAAGTTCTGTTAGCTCCTTTTTCTTTTGGGCTATTTTCTCTTCTATCTTGTTAGAATTTAACTCGCTTATAAAACCAACTGCGCCGATTTCAGTAAGCCTTTTTTTAAACTGTTCAACTTTATCTGAAATTTTTGCATCGCTTGCGATCTTATCCATAGCAAGGCTTAAAATTTCATCAAAACTATTTTTTTTATCTTTAGTTTTGCTTGAGCCTGATTGCAATAAATAATCGATTATGTCGTTATTTTGTACCTTCATATATCTCCTTTTACTGTATTGAGATATATTTTATAAGCAAGATTTATTCCTAAAAGTTAGTCTCTTTGGCTGTTTTTGCTTTTTGTAAGATAAAACTAGCAAACTCATCACTAAAATTTGGGCACCAAACAACCTTGTAGAAGCTAAAATTTAGCTCTTTTGCGATCTTTGCATACTCAATAACTAGCTCAAAAATAGTCTCAGAGTTATCTATACAAAAAGAGAGTGGATAGATAAGAGCCTTTTTACTCTTACACTTTGCCAAAATTTCATTTAGTGAGGGCTCTAGCCATTTTACAGGGCCAAGACGCGACTGGTAGGCTAAATTTATCTCTTTGAAGTTTAATCCGCTATCTTTTATCATTTTGCTTAAAATTTGCACATGCTCATTTATATGCTTTTCGTAGACATCACCTTTATCGATAATTTTTTGAGGCAACGAATGAGCCGAAAAGATAAGCTCCACATCGCTTATATCTATATTATTTATAGCTTCATTTATGTGCGAGATTATGATTTTGTTGTAAATTTCATCATCATAAAATGGCCCGCAAAGCAAAATTTTAGCCTTTATCTCTAGCTCATCTTTTGCTTTTTTAAAATCATCTAAACTTGAAGTTATCGTAGTTTGTGAATGATGAGGATAAAGTGGCAAAAGCACTATCTCATCAAAATTTTCGTATTTTTTAAGCACATCTTTTGCAAATGGTGAAGTATAGTTCATCGCAAAATCAACTGCATCAAACTCATTTTGTAAGCTTGAAATTTTATCGCAAAGCTTAGCTGTAAGCTCGCAAATAGGCGATTTGCCACCTATTTGTTCGTAGTTATGCTTAGCCGTTTTTAGCCTACCTTTTGTGATCATAAAAGCTACAAATTTTCTTAAAAATTTATTCTTTATACCTAAAATATAAGGGTCATTAAACATATTTTTTAGAAAAATTTCTACATCAGCAAGGCTATTTGCCCCACCCATATTTAAAAGCAAAAGTGCCTTTTTCATCAAAACAACTCCTTAATTTTTATCGCATCATCAATGCTTGAAAGCTCGCTACTTTCGCCGCTTTGACAAAGATCATAAAAGGCATCATATTGAGCTTTTATTTCATTGTTTAAAGGATCGGTTTTTAAATTCATCTGACCATTTTCATTTACTCTGTGAAGTTTGTAATCAATAAGATCGCCAAAATAAACACCTTCTTTGGCATTTACTTCTATTTTAAAACGTTCTAATGAACCACAAAACGAATCGGTAATGCTCACCAAAATTTGATTTTTCATTTTAATGTTAATTCCAACATTATCGCATATTTTGGTATTGGTTTTATTTGCCTGAGTATAAAAGAAATTGCAGACTTCACTATCTACTAAATTTTTCGCAAGGTCTATATCGCAAAGCGAAAGCTCGTTTATAATATTTCCCTCACAAAGTGGTTTAAAATGCGCAATTGAAATGCTATAAATTTCTTCTTCTTTTAAAAGTGCCTTTTTTAATGAAACAATAGTCGGGTTAAAGCGCTCATCAACGCCGGTGCAAACTCTTACTTTGTTTACCACTGAAGCATATTTTATCTCTTTTAGCTCGCTTACACTTTTAAATATTGGCCTTGAAATCAAGATATTTTGGCAATATTTTGCACACTGACAAAAGGCCTCTACGATCTCATGTTGAGGCAAACAAAGTACGACAGCTTGCGGTTGGGCAACTTCTATAAATTTTTTAAACTCATCAAAAAACGGAGCTCTGCAAGCATCATCTCTATTTTCTTTATCAAAAACTCCACAAACTTCAAATTTGTCAGAACGCCTCAGCTCCATATAGTGCCGCTTGCCAACTAGATTGTATCCAACAATGCCAATTTTGAGTTTCACTAAAGACCTTTTAGTTATAAATTTTTAGGCTATTTTAATTGCAAATCGCTTTTAAACAAATAAATTTATAAAATATATTAAGCAAAAATTAATTTTGTATTTTTTTATAAATTTACAAACGATTTTTAGCTAAAATCGAGCAAAATTTAAAACTAACGAGGATAAAAATGCAAAATTTAGATATAAGAAAGGCATATCTTGATTTTTTTAAATCAAAAGGTCACGAAGTCGTAGCTTCTGCGCCACTCGTGCCAAACGATGCAACACTACTTTTCACAAATGCTGGCATGGTGCCATTTAAGAGCATTTTCACAGGCGAAGTGCCACGCCCAACACCACCTATCCGTACCAGCTGTCAGACCTGCATAAGAGCTGGAGGCAAGCACAACGACCTTGATAACGTCGGCTACACAGCGCGCCACCACACATTTTTTGAGATGCTTGGCAACTTTAGCTTTGGCGAATACTTCAAAAAAGAGGCGATCGCTTACGCTTGGGAATTTGTCACAGAGGTGCTAAAACTACCAAAAGATAAGCTTTATGTAACCGTTCACGAAAGCGACGATGAGGCGTTTGAAATTTGGAGCACTCACATCGCAAAAGAGAGAATTTACCGCTTTGGCGATCATGATAACTTCTGGCAGATGGGCGACACTGGACCATGCGGCCCTTGCAGTGAAATTTTTTACGATCAAGGCGCTGAACATTTTAACACACCAGAAGATTACATGGGCGGCGATGGAGATAGGTTTTTAGAGATATGGAACCTTGTTTTCATGCAGTATGAAAGAAGCGCAGATGGCAAGCTAAGCCCACTACCAAAGCCAAGCATCGATACTGGCATGGGGCTAGAGCGCGTTACTGCTATCTTGCAAGGTAAATTTAGCAACTACGACAGCACACTTTTTATGCCGCTCATAAGCGAAGTAGCAAAGCTTTGCGGCAAGCCATACGTCTATGAAAGTGGCGCTAGCTACCGCGTCATAAGCGATCACATCCGCTCAGTCACATTTTTGCTAGCTCAGGGCACGACATTTGATAAAGAAGGTCGTGGCTACGTGCTTCGCCGCATCTTACGCCGTGCGATCCGCCATGGATACTTGCTAGGCATAAAAGAGCCATTTATGTATAAGCTTGTCGATAAAGTTTGCGAGCTAATGGGAGAGCACTACACCTATCTAAATGAGAAAAAAGCGGCTGTAAAAGAGCAGATCAAGCTTGAAGAAGAGAGATTTCTAGCGACAATCGCTAGTGGCTTAGAGCTATTTGAGAGCGAGCTTAAAAATACAAAAGAAATTTTTAGCGGAGAGGCTGCGTTTAAGCTTTATGACACATTTGGCTTCCCACTTGACCTAACAGCTGATATGCTTAGAGAAAAGGGCTTAAAAGTCGATGAGGCAAGGTTTGATGAGCTTATGAGTGAGCAAAAAGCACGTGCAAAAGCTGCTTGGAAAGGCAGTGGCGATAAGAGTGCGAAGGGCGATTTTAAAGAGCTTCTTGAGAAATTTGGCGAGAATAAATTTATAGGCTATGAAGAGCTTAAAAGTAAAAGTAAAATTCTAGCCCTGCTTGATGAAGAATTTAAAAATGTAGATAGCTTAGATGCTGGCAAAGAGGGCTGGGTGATGTTTGATGTCACTCCATTTTACGCTCAAAGTGGCGGTCAGTGCGGCGATAGCGGTAAGATAATTGGTAAAGCAAATGTACTTGATACACAAAAATTTCATGGACTAAATTTATCTTTAGTAAAAACTAGCGCACCGCTAAAAGTTGGCGATGAAGTAGAACTTGAAGTTGGCAGCGATAGAGCCCAGATCGCACGTCATCACAGCGCCACACACTTACTTCATGCAGCTCTTAGAAACGTACTTGGCACACATATCGCTCAAGCTGGCTCAAACGTCGAGGCAGATAGGCTAAGGTTTGACTTCTCACATCCAAAAGCACTTACTAGCGAAGAAATTTCAAAGGTCGAAAATTTGGTAAATGAGTGGATACTAAATGGTGCTAACTCAAAAACAGAACTTATGAAACTTGAAGATGCTAAAAATAGTGGAGCTATCGCACTATTTAATGAAAAATACGCTGATAATGTAAGAGTCGTTAGCTTTGGCGACGTCAGCAAAGAGCTTTGCGGTGGCACACACGTGAAAAATATAGACGAGATCGGATCGTTTTTCATCACAAAAGAGAGTGGCGTAAGTGCTGGCGTTAGGCGTATAGAGGCCGTTTGCTCAAGGGCTGCGCTAAATTTAGCAAAATCATTTAGAGCTGAGCTTGATGAGCTAAAAGATGAGTTAAAGAGCACCGAGCCACTAAATGCGGTCAAAAAGCTAAAAAATGAACTAAGAGTTTTAAAAGACAAACTAAAAAATGCTAAAAATTCTCATGAGCTAGTCTATTTAGATATAAATAAAACCAAGCTTTGCGTCACAAGCGTAGATGGTGGAGATATAAAAACTTTGATAGATGAGTTTAAAAATGAGCATGAAAGTGCTGCTATTTTGCTAATCCAAGCCGATGAGAGTGGCAAAATTTCTCTTGCAGCTGGCGTTAAAAACGCTCCTTTAAAGGCAGGTGCTTGGGTAAAATTTGCAGCGCAAATCCTAGGTGGCAATGGCGGTGGCAAAGATGACTTTGCAACAGCCGGTGGCAAAGATGCATCAATGATAGAAGATGCGATAAAAGACTCACTTGAGTACGCAAGGCAAGCCTTAGAAAAATGAGTCATTACGATATAGCTTTTATAAAATTTGACCAAGTTGTACTATTTTTGCATGTGTGCTTTGTAGCTCTTTTTGTGGGGCTACAAGCCGGTCTTGTGCTTGTTGGAAGTTACTTTATAAAAAATAAATTTGAAGACAAGGAACGCTATCACATCTTACTTCACATTATAAGACGCTTTGGCATTGCGATTTTCATACTAATCCTTTGCGTGATAGCGACAAGTGTGGTTATAATTTTTGGATTTTATGATGCAAATTTGACAAATCCTATGGCAAGTGCAATGGTAGCAACAAAATGTGCAATAGAACTATTTTTGCTATTAAATTTAAGCTATATATTTTATAGATACAAAAAGGCCTTAAAAGCACTAAGATCGCATGAAATGATCGAGCTAAACGAAAGTTTGATCGTTATAATTTATTACTTCACACCGCTAAATTTATTAGCTTCTCTAGCAGCCATTTATCTTGGCATAAGCTATAAGGTATTTTTATGATAATACTCGCTTCAAGCTCGCCAACAAGGGCAAATTTATTAAAAGATGCTGGTATAAATTTCACTCAAATTTCTTTCCAGTTTGACGAGAGCAAGATAGAAAAAAATGTAAAGCCTGAAATTTATGTCCAAAATGTCGTAAAAGCTAAAAAAGAGCAATTTTTAAAAGAAAACATGGGTCTTAAAAATTTGCTCTTTACAGATAGCTGTGTAGCGTGTGGAGATAAAATTTTAGGTAAAGCAAAGGATGAAAAAGAAGCGATTGCCATGCTAAATTTACAAAGCGGTAACGAATGCAGCGTCTATACGGCGATGATATTTTTAGGCGAATTTGAGCTTATAAACGTAAGTAAAACTACGTATAAATTTAAAAAATTTGACGAGCATGACCTTAATGAATACATAAAAAATAATGAGTGGCAAGGCAAGGCTGGAGCCATGACGATAGAAAATTTTAATAAAAAATATATCACCTCCCAACACGGCGAAACCAGCACGGCCATGGGACTAAATTTAAAAATATTAAAGGCATTTTTATGAAATATATTTTGGCATTTATCTTTATAGTTGCCATTTCGCTTGGTGGAGCATTTTTATATTTTTATTCGCAAGTTAGATTTGATGCTTACGCTATTATTGATTATAAACCAAAGCTTACAACGCAAATTTTTGATAGAAACAACGAACTCATCGCAAATATCTTTGAAGAAAATAGAATTTACGTAAAGTATAACGACATCCCGCCGCGTGTCATCGAAGCGCTCGTAGCTATCGAAGATACGAGCTACTTTGAGCATGGTGGCATAAACGTAGAAGCCATGGCAAGGGCTGCCATAAAAGATATCAAAGCTAGAAAACTAGTCGAGGGAGCTTCAACACTAACACAACAGCTCATTAAAAATTTGGCTCTAAGCCGTGAGAAGAAATTTACAAGAAAGATAAAAGAAATCGTGCTTGCCATGAAGCTTGAAAGCGAGCTTAGCAAAGAAGATATCATCGAAAGATACCTAAATCACGTCTATTTTGGACATGGCTACTACGGCATAAAAACGGCAGCTGAGGGATATTTTAGAAAAGAGCTAAATGAGCTAAGCATAAAAGAGGTCGCCATGCTAGTTGGCCTGCCAAAGGCTCCAAGTACCTATGATCCTACAAAGCACCTTGACTTGTCGCTTAGCCGTGCAAATAGAGTACTTGAGAGAATGTATAGTATCGGCTGGATAAATGAGGATGAGTACCGCAAGGGTGTGCTTGAAGAGCCAGCAGTCTTTGACGATACACTCACAAGAAATAAAGCTCCTTACGTAGTCGATGAGATAATAAAAGAGGCTTCAAAGAAATTTGACGATATAAAAACTGGTGGCTATAAAATACAAAGCACAGTTGATCTAAATGTCCAAAAGATCGCTCAAGAAGCTCTAGTCTATGGCTACAATGAAATTTTAAAGCGCGATAAAAAAGCAAATGCAGAAATTCTAAATGGAGCTATAGTAGTCACTCATCCACAAAGTGGTCAAATTTTGGCACTAATTGGCGGTATTGACTACGCAAAAAGCAGTTATAACCGTGCCACTCAAAGCAAGCGTCAGCCAGGATCTAGCTTTAAGCCATTTATCTATCAAATAGCACTTGATAGCGGCTACTCAGTCGTTTCTCAAGTGGCTGATATCGCTAGGACATTTGATATGGGAAATGGCAAAGAGTGGACACCAAAGAACTATAGTGGCGGTTTTCAAGGCTATATCACTATAAAATCAGCCATAACTCAGTCTCGTAACCTCGCAACCATAAATTTGCTAAACGATCTTGGCCTTAGCTCGGTTCGTAAACAGCTTACTGATATGGGCTTTAACGATATCCCAGAAAATTTATCTATCGCACTTGGAAGTTTTGGGATTTCACCACTTGATTTTGCAAAATTTTACTCAATGTTCCCAAATGAGGGCGAGATGGTTGAGCCAACACTTATTAAGCATATAGAAAATAGCTTTGGGGCTTCGATGGACTATGAACCACAAAGAAAGCAAGTGCTAAAACCAGAACAAGCATTTTTGATGACGACACTTCTTCAAAATGTCGTAAATAACGGCACTGGACGCAACGCTAAAATAAACGGCATCCAAATAGCAGGCAAAACCGGCACAACAAATAATAACATCGATGCTTGGTTTTGTGGTTACTCACCTGATATCGAAGCAATAATCTGGTACGGAAATGACGACAATAGTCCTATGAAAAAGATTGAAGGCGGTGGTAGAACAGCCGCACCTGTGTTTAAGAAATTTATGGAAGGCTACATTAAGCTTTATCCTACTTTAAGACGTGCATTTGAGCAGCCAGACGGTGTTTATAAAGGCTATTATGGTGGCAGTGACGAATACTACACAAACGACTCACCACTACCTCAAAATATGCCAGCAAATGACATCATACAAGATCAAGAAAATGATGGATTATTATTCTAGGAAGATAAGATGAGGATTAAAATTTTACTTTGTTTAGTAGTCGCAAGTATTGCATATGGCGCTAATCTAAATACAGCCAGCAAAAATGAGTTGATGAAGCTTGGGCTAAGCAAAGGCCAAGCGTTAAACATTATAAAATACAGAAAAGCCCATAAATTTAAAAGTATCGATGAGCTTGAAAGAGTCCAAGGTATTGGTTTTAACGATATGCAAAAAGTTAAAGAAAAACTTAGCATAAAAGAGAATGCAAAAGTCAAAAAAACTGAAGCAAAAAACTCCAAAGGCAAGAAAAAATAATCTTATTTTTTATTTAAATTTTCTAGCCATTTACATTTGAGTCCTATTATTATGGCTTTTTACAAAGGCTGAAAAGATGCTAAATATTAATAAATTTAAAAATATCAGTTTTTTAAAATTTCTGATTTTATTTACTGCTTACATATTTTTTATAAATTATATATTTTTATACAAGGGCGTTTTTTCAGGCTTTCTACAAAATAATCAACTCTCTTTTTCCATATTCTTTTTTCTTATATTTGCAATTGTCTTTATCTTGGTTTTCACTAGTATTTTTTGTATTTTATTTTTGCCTTTTTCGCTAAAGCCAGTTGCGATTATTTTGATTTTAGCAAGTGGCATATCTGCTTACTTTATGCAAGCATATGGTGTTATTATAGATAAAGATATGTTATTAAACGTCCTACATACCGATACCAAAGAAGCTTTTAGTTACTTTAGCACAGGTTTAGTTTTTTGGATAATTTTTACAACCATCTTACCTTGCGTATATGTATTATTTGTAAAAATTAACTATGATAGTTTCAAAAATGAGCTTAAATTAAGAGCAAAAATTATCTCATTTTCTATAGTTGCGATAGCTATCATATTTTCATTAACGTCTAAAATTTTTATACCATTTTTTAGAGAGCATTCGAATTTAAGGACCGCATTGCTCCCATACTATCCCATCTACTCGGCTATAAAACTAGTAAAATCGATCACATAAAAACCACTACCTTTTACTTATGTAGCAGATGATGCGGTACTAGCTAATGATAAAAAGAAAATTTTAGTTTTGATAGTTGGCGAGACGCAAAGAAGCAGAAACTACTCACTAAATGGCTACGCCAAAAATAATACGAATAAATTTACTAAACAAAAAGGTGTGGTAAGTTTTATAAATTTCTACTCATGTGGAACAGCCACGGAGACTAGCGTGCCTTGCCTATTTTCAGACTTAAAGCGAGAAAATTTTAGCAACCGCGAAGCAAAAGCTAGTGAAAATTTAGTTGATATCATCAATAAACTTGGCATAAAAACATACTTTTTTGGCAACAATAGCGGCGGTTGCAAGGGCGTTTGTGATAATCTTGATCAAAACCATACTTCAGATCATCGAGCAGAAGGCTTTGACGAAGTGATATTTAATGAAGCAAAAAAGGTCATCGAAGATGCAAATTCCACCACCTTTATCGTGCTACATCTGCAAGGCTCGCACGGCCCTATCTACTACAAAGGCTACCCAAGCAAATTTAAAGAATTTACCCCAACATGCGACACTGCCGAGCTAAACAAATGTACACCAGAAGAGATAGCAAAACTTACGACAACACCATTTTATATGAGGACTATCTACAAAGCGAGCTAATAAACGCCCTTGAAGCAAGAAAAGATGAATTTAAAGTTACCATGTTCTTTTTCTCAGATCACGGAGAGAGCCTAGGCGAAAACGGCATATATTTACATGGTCTGCCTTACTCCATCGCCCCAGATGAGCAAAAACACATCCCAGCCATCGTCTTTTCAAGCGATAGAGAACTTTTAAAAAGGCTAAAAATTAGAAAAAATGAAAGTCTTTCGCATGATTTTATATTTAGCTCAGTTCTTGGATATTTTGGAATAAAAACTAAGGCTTATGAGCCAGAATTTGATATCTTTAGGTAGTAAATTTAAAGCCAGCCTAGGCAAGAGCCTGAAGCTGGCGTAAATTTAAAAGCTGATCTCTTTTATATCAGCTACTTTTAGTATCTCACTATAAATTTGACCGATGACCGCGATGCGGTTGTTTCGCACTTTCTCGTTTTCAACGTTTATCATAACTTTGTCAAAAAACTCATCTATTTGAGGTTTTAGAGCAAATAGCGCCTTTAGCCTTGGCTCGTATACAAGGCTCTTATCGACCGCTTTAAATGCGTCATTTAAGGCTTTTTCAGCATCTATCTCAAAGAGACCCTCATCAACCTTACTAAATTTATCATCTTTTATGATATTTGCAAGGCGTTTAAATGTAGAGAAATTCTCTCTAAAGTTTGGCTCGCTAGAAATTTTAGCAAGTGCCTCTATCATCTTAGTTAACTCCAAGATGTCCTTTTCCCCACTTTTTATGCACGCTTTTACGATAGAAGCGTTTGCATCAAAGAAGGTGTAGAGCCTATCAAGGATAAAATTTATTAGTACTTCAACGTCAAATTTCTTATAATCTTTTGCGATATCTTCTAGAATTTCTTTTACGTTAAATTTCAAATTATGCGCCAAAATGATCTTTATCACGCCATTTGCCGCACGTCTTAGAGCGTATGGGTCTTTGGTGCCACTTGGGATTTTGCCGATACTAAATAGCCCCATTAGCGTATCAAGCTTATTTGAAAGCGCTACAACTGAGCTAAAGACCTTACTTGGGCACTGTGCCTCCTCGCCGTCTGGCAAATACTGCTCTTTTATGGCTAAAACGACGTCTTTATCCTCGTTTTTAGCCTTTGCATAGTAAGCGCCCATGATACCTTGAAGCTCGGTAAACTCATAAACCATCTGTGTTGTAAGATCAGCCTTACTTAACATCACAGCTCGCTCCAGCTTAGCCGCGTACTCGCCAGCTTCTTTTTTGAGTAGCTCGTCATAGTTGCTAGCAAGCTTTTTAGCCACTTGTAGCTCCCTAAGCTCTTTTTCGTAGATACTTCCAAGCTCTTTTAGATAAGTTATATTTTTTAGTTTTTCTGGGCCAAATTCGTGCGCTAGGTCGCTTTGCCAAAAGAACATCGCATCACTTAGCCTTGCCCTTAGCACCTTTTCGTTGCCCTTAATGATGAGCGAGTAATCTTTTGTGATGGCGTTACTTACGACTACAAAGCCGTTTGCTAGCTTGCCATCTTTAAAGACTGGGAAGTAGCGCTGATTTTCTTTCATAGAAGTGATGATGACCTCGCTTGGCACCTCCAAAAATTCCTCTTCAAATGAGCCAAGAAGTGCTGTCGGATACTCGGTGATCGCCACGACTTCAGCTAACAAGTCTTTATCGATTTCGATCTTTAGCCCACTTTTTTGGCTAATTTTTTCAAACTCATCAAGGATTATTTTTTCTCTCTCATCCGCTTCAAGCACGACACCACGGCTCTTTGAGCCTTCAAAATACTCTTTTATGTTTGAAATTTTTATCTTGTCATAGCTAATGCTTCTATGTGGATAGGTTGAATCACTGCTCTCTACGCCAAATTTATTAAATTTTATGGCCTCATCACCAAGCAAACACAAAAACGATCTTATCGGGCGGATAAACTCGAACTCTCCGTTGCCCCAACGCATAGACTTGCCAAAGTTAAGACTCTTTAAAAACTCTTCAACCATGTCTCCCATTATCTTAGCAACCGGCTCGCCTTTTACCTCTTTTTCGTAGTAAAGCACCTCTTTGCCGTCTATCTCTTTAAATTTAAGCTCACTATCATCTATGCCGCATTTATTTGCAAAGCTGAGTGCTGCCTTTGTAAATGCTCCGTCTTTTAGTGCCACTTGCTTTGGCGCACCGATAAAGCTAGCTACGCTGTCAGGCTGAGATTGTGGAAATTTCTCATGAAAAAAAACCAAACGACGCGGCGTATAATAAAATTTAAAAGGACTTACAAGATTATATTTTTCAAGCACAGCCTGCCATTTAGCATTGATATTTGGCAGCTCCCTTAAAAACGGTATCGCTGGAAGCTCCTCAACTCCAATTTCTAATAATAACTCTTTCATATTTCACTCTTTTTATTAAAATTTTCTCTTTTTTCTCTTACCATTTTTCTTGCCCTCTCCTTCTCCTGTGACTGCAAAATGACGCCTCTTATCATAAAAATAAGAAATAAAACAAACGCCGTAATCATAAAAATATCTAAAATTTGCACTCTCTACTCCACAACGATTTGGTTTTCTCTCTTGTAAATTTTAACTCTCGCATTTTCAAAACTATACTCGCCATCTTTTAGTTTTTTCTTACTATAAACCCTGATCTTACCGTATGGTGTATGCAGATAGCCCCTCTCTAGTCTACCAGAAATTTTAGCAAAGACATCGCCACTTCTAGCTTCGCTTAATTGCGATGCATCTAGTAAATTTTCGCTAATATCTTTTGTGCCATGCTCATTTATGATCTCATAAGAGCTAACTTCAAGCGCATCTTTATAAATTTTCATTCGCCTCACTAAAACATCTAGCTCTTCGCCTACAGTAACGCTATTTTTAGGATCATAAACATAAATTCCACGGTGATTTTTCGAGATAATGAAGCCATGCTTATCTTTTAAGATAACAACCGCTTTTTCAATCACTGCTGGCACTGCCTCTGGGTGATCAAAAAGCGTATCCACATCAGCCGTCTTATAGCTTTGTTCGCTTATTTTTTTATTGGCTTTGTTTTCATCTTTTTTAAAAATTTTACTCACAAAGCCCTTTTTTATTGGACTTGGATCAGTTGAAATTTTAAACTTTAACGCAAAGTGATCTGAGTAAAGGTCGCTCTTTGCAAAGCCTTTTTCATCGACTGCAAAGCTTGGTTTAAAGACTTCAAAGCTGCCACCAACATAGCTTAGATCGCCATTTTCCATAAAACTAGGCGAAAGCAAAACATGATCGATCGCTCTTTTTTTGCCATGTACTGCGTGAGAATATCTATCTTTTGGCTCAAGCTCTTTATAAAGATCATAAAAATTTCTCGTTGCAATGATGTCATTTAGGATGGATTTTTGTCCAAAGGGCGAGTTAAAATCACCCAAAATAATTGCATTTTTCTCTTTACCTAGAGCCGTTCTTAACGTTTTTTCAGCCTTTTTTTGCATATTTATGCCATTTTTATAAGTTGGAAAGTGATTTACAAATATGCTAAATTTCTTACCTTCTACCTCAAAAATAACCTTTAAAATATTTCTCGTCTTTACGTTTGGAACTTTAAAAATTTCACTACCACTTGGCTGCAACTTTGAAATAAGCCCAAGCCCAACAGGCGAATTTTTCTCCTTTGTAAAGCTTATAAATTTATACTCACTATCACTTACCAAAGCTTTTAAAACCTGCTCATTTTCGATCTCTTGAAGTGCGATAATGTCAGTATTTAGTGCATTTATGACTTGTCTTGTCCTTTGTAGTTTTGAATCAGCCGCCTCGCAGTCCCATTTTGATACGCCTACTTTAAAATCAAGATACTCGCTACCATCATCTTTGCAATCAAATAAATTTTGCACATTATAAGTTGCGATGCTAATTTCACTCGCAAATGCCACCAAAATGGTAAAAAACAAAGCAAAAACTACTCTCAAATTTCACTCCTAAAGTCAAATTCAGTGATATTTTGCCTGATCGCCTCATACGCGATAATGCCAGCACTCATAGCTAAATTTAAGCTCCTGCCCTCTTTTCCCATTGGTATGGTTATGGCATTTTTAAAATTTATATCCATAAATTCTCTTGGCAGCCCAGTACTCTCGCCACCAAAAAATATAAAATCTCCTGGCTTAAACCTAGCCTCGTAGTAAAGCCTATTTGTCTTTGTGGTAGCGAAGAAAAATCTATCCTTGTGACTCAAGTTCGCTTCTAAAAATTCTTCCAAACTATCCCAAATTTTTGGATTTAAAATTTTCCAGTAGTCAAGCCCTGCTCGTCTAACAGCCTTTTCACTCAAATCAAACACGGTGGGTTTAACGATATGTAGCTTTAAATTTGCATTAACGCACATTCTACCGATAGCTCCAGTATTTTGCGGTATCTGAGGATGGACTAGGACTATGTTAAACATAAGCTTTCTTTGCCTTAAAAAGTGTTATAAACTAGCCTATTTTAGCCAAAATGGGCTTTTAAGAGTTTTAAAGACTAATCTTTTCTAGGCTTACGCTCGCTTAGATATTTTGAAATTTCAAGCTCTTGCCTACGTTTTATCTCTTTTGCGATCTCTTCGTTTTTAAAACCAGCTGATAAAATTTCCGCTACATCAACCTTCGCATCAAATTTTACCTCATAAATTCCAAGCTTCTTGGCACGCTCTATCCGCTCTTTATTATAAGCTCCAAGCCATGATTTTATGGGCATATTTAGAGCTATTTGCATTAGCTCTTTATCGATTGGCATGTACTTAAAATAAGGCTGCTTTAAGATAGAAAAGTAGCTCTTTGGCAGACGCATTTTCTCTAAAATTTCATTTGCGTCAAGCTCAAATTTGCCAAACAAAAGATACAAAAATAGCCTCTCATCATCCACAAATTCTCTAGCACTCTTAAGATCACTTAAAAACCCATCGTCCATAGAAATTTGCATACCAAAAATTTCTTTAAAAAGTCCAAGCTCAAAAAGATAGTAAGCTCCTTTTTCTAGATACTTTGCGCGAAAAAATTTAATAAGCTCAGTATTTATCCTATCTCTGCTTAGATGCGCTAGATCAAGCGTTTTCATAAGCTCTAGCGTCTCGTCAGCTATACTAAAGCCAAGCCTAGCGCTAAACTGCACGCCACGTAGCACCCTTAGCGGATCTTCTTTAAATTTCTCACTATCGATGTGTCTTAGTGTTTTGCTTTCAAGGTCCTTTTTGCCGCCATGAAAGTCTAAAATTTCACCGTTAAAGATGTTCATCATCATAGCATTTACTGTAAAATCACGCCTTAGACTTGCAAGGCTTGGATCATTTATGTAGCTTATGGCAAAGTCTTTGTGCGAATTTCCGGTTTTGCTCTCGCTTCGTGGCAGACCAAGATCGTAGTTTTTGTATTTGTAAATGAAGTAGCTTTTACCAACACCGCTAGCGCCTATGCTAGCCATTAGCTCATTAAATTTTAAAGGCTCAATGTCATAAACTTCGATGTCATAATCGTAAATTTCTCGCCCCAAGAACGCATCTCTCACGCAGCCACCAACTAGATAGACACGTGAAGTAAATGAAGCAAATAGCGATCTAAAAAAGTCTAGCTCGCTATTTTTATAAATTTCATTTTTGATTTTTATCTCATTTTTTGAGCCATCTAATGGCTTATTTTGAGAGATTTTGGAGTCTATTTTCGATATTTGCAAGGGTAAATTCTAAAAATTTTGTCGTTAGCTCAAGCCTTGAAGCAAGATTTTGCTCGGGAGTTTGTTTAAGCCCTTCAAAAAGCACTTCTATGCGTTCAGCAAGGTTTGCTAAGAAAATTTTCTCTTCGCTCACCTCTCTACTTTTTGTTAGACTTGCTGGCTCCTCTTTTACCTCAAACGCTTGCTCATTTTGTAAATTTGTCTCAACTTTTAGCTCGTTATTTAGTGCATTTTCATTAGTCTCTATGGATAAAAGCTCTTTTTTTAAATTCTCTCGCTCGAGCTCTTCTTGCTTTTTGTTTTGCAGTGCTTCTATTTTCTCAAGCTCGGCGCTAACCTCACTAATTGCCATTCTAGCGATATCATCAAGCTTCATAATCTTATCAACCACCTTTTAAATTCATTTATCTCTTCGTCACTTTTCATCGCTATAAAAAACTCTTTCATCTGCTCATTTTTTATCACGCGCTCTTTTCTTAGTCCGCTTAAACGATTGATCGCGCTAAGAGCATCTTTGTTTGATGGATCTTGTTTTAAGATGTTCTTGTAAATTTCAAGTGCATCATCTTTTAGTCCTTGAGCTTCGTAGATGAGTGCTTCAGTGATTGTGTTTTTCATTTTTTGATAAATCCCGCTATCACGTCGCCTATCTCGCTTGTTGAGCAGATCTCGACTGCGTTAAAAGCGGCGATATCTTTTGTTCTATATCCCTTTGCAAGCGCTGTTTTTACGGCATTTTCTATCGCGTCTGCTGCCTCGCTCTCACCAAATGCGTATCTTAGCATCATTGCTGCACTTAAAATGGTAGCTATTGGATTTGCTATACCCTGCCCTGCGATATCTGGTGCTGAACCGTGTATCGGCTCGTAAATTCCAACTTTACCACCCATACTTGCACTTGGAAGTAGCCCTATCGAGCCACAAACCATGCTCGCCTCGTCGCTTAAAATATCGCCAAATAAATTTTCAGTAAGGATGACGTCAAAATTTGCTGGGGCTCTTACTAGCTGCATCGCCGCGTTATCCACATACATAAAGCTAAGCTCTACTTCAGGATAGTTTTTCGCGACCTCACTGGTTACCTCACGCCAAAGTTGGCTAGTCTCAAGCACATTTGCCTTATCGACCATGCAGACCTTTTTATTGCGAAGCATTGCTGTTTCAAAAGCGATCTTTGCGATGCGCTCGATCTCCATTTTAGAATAAACCATAGTATTAAACGCTCTATCTTCACCTTTTTCACGTGGCTGTCCAAAATAAAGTCCGCCTGTTAGCTCACGAACCACGACAAAATCAACGCCTCTTAAAACATCTGGCTTTAGCGTGCTAGCATCCACAAGCTCATCAAAAACGATAGCTGGGCGTAAATTTGCATAAGCTTCTAGCTCTTTTCTAATCTTTAAAAGTCCGCTCTCTGGTCTTAGATGTCTTGGCAAATTGTCCCATTTCTCGCCGCCGATCGCTCCAAAAAGCACAGCATCAGAGCTTAGAGCAGCGCTTAACGTCTCATCTGGCAAAGGCACACCAAATACATCATATGCGGAGCCACCCATAAGCTTATAGTCGTACTCAAATTTTATCCCAAACTCAGCGCTAACGACATCTAAAATTTTTATCGCCTCATCTATGATCTCAGGGCCGATGCCATCGCCTTTTATAACACAAATTTTATATTCTCTCATTATTTAATCCAACTTTACTTTTGCGTATTCTATAAGTCCGCCGGCGTTTAAAAGCTCTTGCATAAAAGGCGGTATAGGGCTAAATTTATACTCTTTGCCACTGGTTAAATTTACGATCACGCCGTTATCAACATCTATTTTTAGCTTATCGCCAGCGTTTATCTCGTCCGTTTCTTTAATCTCAAGTATCAAAAGTCCTGTGTTAAAGCTATTTCTATAAAATATTCTCGCGTAGCTTTTAGCTATCACCGCGCCAATGCCAGCAGCTTTAAGTGCGATAGGAGCGTGCTCACGAGAGCTACCACAGCCAAAATTTTCGCCTGCCACGATGATGTCGCCTTTGTCTATTTTGGTACTAAAATTAGGATCAGCATCTTCCATAATATGCTTTGCCAAGATATTTTCGTCGGAGGTGTTTAAGTATCTAGCAGCGATGATGATATCAGTATCGATATTATCGCCAAATTTCCAAACCTTGCCTTCTTTCATCTTTAACCTTTTGTTATGTAAATTTGAGCTGATTTTAGCCAAAAGTAACTAAATAATTCATCAAATCGCAAATAAAGTCTTCGATTTAAACAGCTAAAGGGCAAGGCAAAGGGCGTTTAATGCCCCTTTTATCTTTTTAAATTTAAAGAACACCTACCTAAGAATTTACACGCTGGGCAAAATCCGGTAACGCCGACAATAATTGGAATTAGGCCGATTAACGCCCAGTAGCTCTCGTAAAAATACCAAACTGCCACCATAAAAACTAGCCCTAGTACGACCCTAATAATTCTACTTTTCACGCTTACCATATTTTTACCTTTTCTTAAAAATTTTATAAAGTGGGCAGTAGCCGTAATATCCCGTTAAAAGCGGAATTAGCCCGACCGTCCACAACCAGCAGTCGCAAATAAATCCGAAAATAAAAAACCAAATCGCCGCTATAATCAAACGTATAGTTTTATCTAAAACGCTCATTTTATCTCCTTTAAGCCAAAGCTTTTAGCATTCCGTTCATAACCATAGGTTTAAATCCGTAAATTTTAACCAGCCAACTCATATAGCTCTCTCTGGTAGCGCCGAAGCACTCTAACGTCGGAGCCGTTCCCTCCCAGTCAAACTCTACCATTATGGCCTTGCCGTATTTGGTGATAAAAGGGCAAGCCGTATATCCTGTAAATTTCTCGCTGGGTTCTCGTCCTTTTATCGTATCGGCTAAATTTTTAGCTAAGATCGGATACATTTTCCTAACGCTAGCCCCTGTTTTGCCGGCCGCAAATCCGCAAATATCGCCGATACCGAATATATTTTTAAATTTTGTACTTTGTAGGCTATATTTATCGACGGCTAGGAAATTTAGCTTGTCGCCCTCTTTAGTTAGGCCGGCGCGAGCTAAAATTTCGCTTCCTTTTTGCTTAGGCGGCAAGTGAAGCCAGTCGTATTTTACGTCGATTAGCTCGGATGCGATTTTATCTTCGCCGTTTTGCCTGTATGCCGTCCAAAACTCGAAAGTAGCGGTATTTGAGCTTTTATCGACGGCTACGATTTGATGGCGGAGATTAAAATTTATCTTTCTTTTTATCATTATTTGAGTCATCGCCGCGGCATAAGTCGGATCGCCGAAAAGCTTGCCGCCGCCGACGTAAAGATTAACGCTGCCTTTATCGCGGTTGCCGGCCAACCTCAGTCTATCTTCGCTCATGCAAGTTACTTTTTTATTAGCGCCGCTGCATTTCATCGGGGTTTTTTGATCGCAAAACACCGCCGCGCCGCCGTTTTGAGAGAATTTTTTCATCAACTCGTTGCTCTTTACGGCGCCTTGTAGAGTATAGACGGAGGATATGTTGCCGCTAGTATCGTTAATATCCTCTAAGCTTAGCCCCTTAACGGCTTCAAAGTCGTATTCCACGCCGCTTGCTACGATTAGATAATCATACCCCAGCTCGCTCCCGTCGTCTAGGACGAGTAGATTGGCTTCGGGCTTTATCTCCGATACGTTTTTGCGTATCCACTCGGTTCCTTGCGGGATATAATCCGCTTTTTCGTAAACGACGTCGCTAGCTTCGTAAATTCCGACGGCGATTAGCGTAAAGCCCGGCTGGTAGTAAAATTTCTCGTCTTTATCCACGAGAATTACCTTGGCGTTAGGCATATCTCTTCTAAGTTTAGCCGCCAACGCGATACCGCTAAGTCCTGCGCCCATTATGACGATTTTAGAATTTATATCGTCGTTTTCGCCGCCTATTACCGAGCAACCGCTCATACTCGCGGCTAGTCCAGCGGCCCCCATTAGCTTTAAAGCGTCTCTTCTTTGCAGTCCTTTCATAAATTCTCCTTTTAAACGAGTTTATGAAATGCTACCTAAAAAAGGCCGCCCTATCCGTAACAAAGTTACCTTAAAACGAGAATTTTAAGAAACAAGCCTTATTTCGCCGCGGCTTTGCGTTATTTGCCCGCTTCTCTCAAGCTCTTTTAGCACCCTAGATATCGCTTCTCTAGCGCTTCCTAGATGATTCGCCAGCTCTTCGTGCGTTATTTTTATAAAATTTTCGTTTAGATTTTCGATGCTTTGGGATAAAAAATTCATAATCCGCGCCGAAAGCGGCGAAAACAAAGCCTGCTCCATAACGTTTATCGTTCTGGCAAATCGATCGGCTACGATTTTTAGAGTAAAATTTAAAATGCTCGGATATTTTTCTTTAAGAGGTTTGTAAATTCGCGCCGGAATAACGATGATTTCGCTATCTTGCTCGATTTCGATGCTTACTTTATTTTCTAGCGAATTTATAGAACACGTATCGCACAGCACGCAACTCTCGTCTTTAGTTAGCCTAAATATCGTTATTTCCTTTGCGCTAGACGACACGAACGCCCTTAAAACGCCTTTTAGTATAAGGATAAATCCAAAGCAATCGTTTCCGGAGTAAAATATTTCGCCCTTTTTTACGGTTTTTAGATACGCGTTAGCAAAGATCGCATTTAGATCCTCGCTTGCTAGATCGAAATTATTCGTAAACCTCTCGCGCAAAATTTCTTTTAACTCTTCGCTTAGCATTTTGCCCTTTCGTGACTTCGTTACAAAAATTTAACCTTATTATAGGTAATATTGCATAAAAATTTAATACGAAAAGAAAAACAATGCACGACGTTAAGAAAAACGACCCGCAAAGCAAAATAAAATCGCTTCCGATTATGCTTTTTGCCGGTACTATGGGGCTTGGAGGGCTTTGCGCGGCTTATAAGAAATTAAGCGAGATATTTGATTTACCGGATGAGATATTCTCGGCGCTTAGAGCGCTAGACTGCACGGTATTTTGCCTACTTTCGGCGTTTTACCTCTTTAAGCTTTTAAAATTTAAAGAAGAAGTAAAGGCCGAATTTTCGCACCCTATAAAGATAAATTTTTTCGGCGGATTTATCATTTCGCTTTTTCTTTTAGCTCTAGCTTACAAAGACGCGCCGCAACTATACTACTCGCTTTTTTACGCGGCTTTAGGCTTGCAAACGATTTTTACGCTTTACGTAATTTCTTTTTGGATCGACGAAAAATTCGATATCATGATGCTAAATCCAGCATGGTTTATCCCGGTAGTGGGCAACTTGCTAATCCCGATCATAGCCGAAAAATCTCAAGCGATCTGGTATTATTTTAGTTTGGGGTTATTTTTTTGGATTATTTTATTCGCCGTTATATTTTATAGGTTAGTCTTTTACGATAAGCTAGCCGACAAATTCGTCCCGACGCTAGTCATTACGCTAGCGCCGCCGGCTATGGCGTTTTTGGGATACGTAAAATTAACCGAGCAATTCGACGCTTTTGCGGCGATACTACTTAATATAAACGTATTTTTCGCGGCGCTTATACTTTTTTCGTATAAAAGATTTATTAAACTCAAATTCGCCCTATCGTGGTGGGCTTTTACCTTCCCGACGGCTGCTAGCTCCATAGCGTTTTTAAAAGCTTACGAAATTACTCAAAGCGATTTTTACTTAGTTTTAGGAGTCGGCGCTTTTGCGGCTCTAGTCGCTTCGATTTTGATAGTCGGATTTTTAACGGTTAAATCTATAATAAACGGCGAAATTTTTTCAGAAAAATAACCTTAGCTCAAAAATTTACTTTAGTAGTATTTGTAGCTGATTTCTAGCTTTTTATATAGGCCGATTTCCGTTATGTCGCCGTTTTCGTAGTATTTGTCCGCGGGCTTAAATTTGACCGAGGTTTTATGCGTCAAATTTCCCCGCTCGTCCCTCGTTATGCCTTTAAACTGCAAGATTTGCCAGATTTTTGCCTCAGAGCCGAAGTAATT
Organism: Campylobacter concisus; assembly: GCF_003049705.1. Classification (NCBI taxonomy): domain Bacteria; kingdom Pseudomonadati; phylum Campylobacterota; class Epsilonproteobacteria; order Campylobacterales; family Campylobacteraceae; genus Campylobacter; species Campylobacter concisus. The sequence continues at coordinate 90,530 of NZ_PIRF01000006.1, read as the reverse complement.
CACCGACGTATACTCCATCTCGTCGCCGTTTGCGGCGTAGTAATAAACCCATTTTGAGCCCGGGGCTTGCGTGATTTTTTCGTATTCGCCGTTTGGCTTGCGCTCGAAGCTTATCTCTATACCGTGGCGCGGCTCCATATTATTTTCTATCCGCGTTAAAACGCCCTTTTCGTCGTAGACGTAGCTATCGTCTGTCACTAGCGTCCCGCCCGAATACGCCGCCCGAGCGATCATTTTGCCGTCCTTGCCGTAAGTGGTTTTCTCCGTGCGTGGGTAAAATTTATCCTCCACATGCTGCTCTTTGGCCGTCGCGACTAAATTTTCGCCGTCAAATTCGTATTCGTAGAGATAAACGGCGCTATCTTGATATTTTTTGCGCACTAGCCCGTCTTTGCCGTACTCAAACAAAACCGAGCTGTTCGGTACGCCGTTTATATGCTCGGTTTCTTGCACTATATAGCCGTTTTCGTTAAACTCCGTTCGCTTTACGCGCGTATTTTCTAGCGTCCCGGAGCCGTCCGTAGAGTATTCATACTCCGTAGCCGTCATGCTTTTTACCTCGCCTTTTAGCTCTCTTTTGCTCCAGTCGCTTTCAGGCAAAACGGCCGAGTTTAGATAGCAAACCGCCGATGCCGCCGCTAAAATAGCCTTTAAAATTTTCATTTTTATCCTTTTTTAAATCACGCAAAGCCTAGATTAGTTTAGGTTAAAATTTCGCATAATTTAGCCCCAAAAGCGACAATACCGGTAAAATCCTAGCTTTTACGAGTTTAAACCCGCGCTTGAAACCGACTTAAATTTTTAAGCAAGCCTGAGGCAATTTTCATTTCCTTGCGGTTTATTAACTTAAACCTAAGCTTCATTTGCCTTTTTAAAAATTTCTCTCATCTCTTCTTCGCTAAGCGGCTCAACCAGTATATTTGCGGCGTCTATGAAGCGATATTTTTCTTTTGGCAGATTTACCATAAAAGCGCCATATTCGCATTCGCCAAGCACATGCGCGTCCTTATCGTCTACGCCGACTACTAGCGTAAGTATCCAGCGCGAGACCTTTCTCTCTCCTAGAACTTCTTGCGCCTGCCACGACGGAGAGGGAGCGTAAGGCAAGATAGTCGGTAAATTTTCGCTAAGCGTATATGCGCCAAAAATTTCGCTACCGTCTTTATCTTCGTATAAATTCTCTCTTGCGCTATAAGCGTCAAGATATTGCGTCTGCCTCATCATCTCATCGAATTTAGCCGCAGGGCTAGCGCTTGCAAAAATTTCATCTATCATAACCGCGTCAAACGCCACGTCGCGCTCTAGGCCAGAGATATAAAGCATTTGATTTTTCTCTTTTGCCTCCTTTAGAGCTTCAAGTCCCCACATTATGTCGGCTTCATAATCAAATTTTAAAATTTGCTCGCTATCGTAAATTTCTTCATTGTCGCACTCTATTTTTGAGCCGGTTTTGGCTGAAATTTTAGAAAGAAACAAAAGTGCCGTCTGCCAGTCGCCAACGCCGCTTGGAGTACAGACTCGAACGATATATTTGCCGTCTTCGTAGCTTAGCTCAAAGCCACGAGCACTCTTTTGCCATACGCCAGCAATCATCACGTTTTCGTTTAGCAAAAGCCCGCTCGGCTCGTCGTTTTGGCTATTAAAAAAGCAAAATCCCTCTATAAACTCTGAAATTTCACGCTCGCTTAGCGCCTTTTCATATCCGCCCAAAAGCTTCTTTTTATTTTTTACCTTAAATGTTACGCTCATAAATTCTCTTTTGCCTACTCTAAAACGTCATCGCTTGATCGCACTGCCTAACCCACTCGGATAAGATATCCATGCTACCTTTCACCTCAGCCTCGAAATAAGGCTCTCCCGCATGCAAACCGCACCTCGTTTGGCAGCTACCGCAAACCTTTAGCATAGCGCCGCTAGCGTAAAGCTCTTTTAACATCGCTACTAGATCTACGTCGTAGTTTTCCGGCTTTTTGGTGCTATTTCGCGCAAGATCGACCGCGTCGTTCATTAGAAAAATTCTGACCTCTTCGCCTTTTTCTTTTAGCGTTTTAGCTAGCCTTAATGCGTTGTAAGCGTTGTCGGTACCGTTGTATGGTTGATTTGTAAGTATAAATAGAAATTTTTTCATCTTTTTCTCCTTTTGCCAAAAATGTAGTGCAAACCGGGCAAATTTTAGCCAAGCTATATAAAAAGAGGCTAAATTTATCTAAAAAGTAAAAGTACTCCGATCGTGCAGACGATAATGGCGGTGCAAATTTCAAGTAGCCTTAGGTGCGTTTGTAAAAATTTCTTTAGCATAGCTCCGCCGAGTGCGTAGATATTTAGCGAGCAAAACTCGATGAAAACGAGCGTTGCCGCGATCGCGCACATACGAGTTAGACTAAAGGGATCGTCTTTATCCAAAAACGTAGGCAGTAAAGCCGAGAAAAATATCCATGCCTTTGGATTTGTGACGCAAACGATGAGGCCGTTTATAAACATCTGCTTTTTGCTTGGTAAATTTGAGACGTTTGTTACGCTAAGCTCGCCCTTGCCAAAAAGAAGCATCGCGCCAAGATAGAGCATATAAAGCCCTGCAATGATATTTAGCGCCTTAAATGCGTACTCAAAATGATGAAGCACCGCGCCCGCGCCAAGCATACAGCAAAACGCCACGAAAGCAAGCGAAAGAAGCTGCCCGGTCATCATAATAAACGAGTGCTTATAACCAAAGCTCATACCGATACTCATCGCATAGGTCATGTTGATGCCCGGCATTAGCGAGATAGGAGCAAGCGTAGCGAAAAAGAGTAAGAAGTCCATAAAAAGCCTTGAAATTTAGCTAACAAATATAAAAATTTAAGCTATAAATCAAATCCAGCGATCAAATTTATAGCTTAAATTTAAAAGGCGGACCAAGCCGCCTCTTTTTTAGTGAGTTAAGAAATACTCTTGAATTTTGGCTTTATCGCTTGTTTTTGTAAGAGCAAGCATTAAAAGTACTCTAGCTTTTTGCGCGTTTAGATTATCGCTTGTTAAAAAGCCGTATTTTGCGTCGTCTACTTCGCCGTTCATAGTCGTCTCGCCACTTCCTACACGTGAGTCGCGAACTACCACTACGCCAGCTTTTGAAGCCTCGCCAAGTGCATCAAGTACGCTAAAGTAAGGATTGCCATTGCCAAGACCAGCGCTAACGATACCTTTTGCGCCGTTTTTAACAGCTATGTTTACAAAGTCAGGGTTGTCATTTGCGTGAGAGTAGATGATATCGACTCTAGGAAGTTCTTTTACGCCCTCTAGGTCAAATGCTGATTTTGCTGTGTGTTTTCTGATCGGATTCATATAGTATTTTACGTTGCCATAAAAGACTGTGCCGATCTTACCGCTATTTGGTGATTTAAATGTATCAACGCCTGTAGTGTTGGTCTTTGTCACTTCTCTAGCAGCGTGAATTTCGTCATTCATAGTGACCACAACACCCTTGCCTACGCTATCTTTACTAATAGCAACATTGACGGCGTTAAATAAATTTAGCGGGCCGTCTGCGCTTAGTGAGCCGCTATTTCTCATCGCACCTACAAGCACAACTGGCTTATCGCTTTTAACGACTAAATTTAGAAAGTAAGCTGTCTCCTCCATAGTATCTGTGCCGTGAGTAACGACGATACCATCGGCTTTGCCGCTATTTAGAAGTTCGTTTATTCTATTTGCAAGCTTAAGCCAAACTTCGTTGTTCATATCTTGTGAGCCGATATTTGAAATTTGCTCACCTTTTATGGTAGCGATCTTGTTTATATCTGGCACGGCTGCGATTAGTTTATCGACCGTAACAGTTCCAGAAGTATAGCTCGCATCAAGCGATCCTGAGCCACTTCCCGCTATCGTTCCACCAGTAGCTAGTATGTAGATGGTTGGCTTTGCAACCGCTAAAGTAGCACCTAAAATCATGAGTAACACCGCCTTAAAGATTAAACGCATTTTAGCTCCTTTGCATTAAAATTTGCAAAGTCATTATAATGCCATTTATTTAAAAAAATTATTAACTTCTAAATTTTATATTTATTTAAAAAATTCTTATCAAAAACATATAAATTCCGGTTGAAATAACTATGCTAAGAAGGGTATTTTTAAACTTTAAATGCATCAAAATAGCTGTAAAAACTGCTACTATCTCGCTTAAGCCATAAGGAAACTCGCTAAATTTCGTATCTTTTAAACCGTAGCAGACCAAAACGACCATTATCATCATACCCATATGCTTCTCAATGGCGTCTAAATAAGGGTTTGACTTATAGTTTTTCAGTGCATAAAACGGCGTTGCCCTCGTTATAAAAGTAGCTATGGCGCTTAAAAGCACCGCCACAAAAAGTACCATCTCGCTTGAGCTTACACTTATCAAATTTTATCCTTGAACAAAAGCAAAAATATAAAACAAAGTGCCATTGAGCCAACAAGCACAAATTTAGCTGGAAATAGGCTCACTCCAAGCACACCAAAAAATGTCGCCGCAAAGAGCACGCGGTAGTTTTTATCATTTTTAAACATTTCAATCACAATAACTATAAAAAGTGCTGTCAAGCTAAACTCAAGCCCTTTTGTATCGGCCTTTATAAAATCGCCAAGTATCACTCCAAGCAGCGTCCCAGCCGCCCAGTAAGACCAAGAAAGTACATTTAGCCAGGTAAAGACAAAGCTGCGGTCACTCGCCTCTTTTAGTCCCAAATTTTTAAATATCGCAAAGGTCTCATCTGTTAGCAAAGCGATGTTTAAAAGCCTAAATTTGATCCCACTATACTCTTTTAAAAGTGAAATTCCATAAAAAGTGTGACGCAAATTTACAAGGTAGCTCACGATAAAAACCTCAACATAGCTCGTGCCAACGCTAAAGAGCGAGAGCATCATAAACTGCGCTGCGCCGCCGTATGCTAACGTACTAAGCGCCACAGCGATAAATGCGCTAACACCCATACTTTTAGCCAAAATGCCAAATGCGACACCAAGCGGAAAATAGCCCATAAAGATAGGAATGGATAGTTTAAAAACATATTTAAATATCAAATTTTTACCTTGATAAAAGCCGAAATGTTAGCAAAATTTGAAAAATTTAGAGTAAAAATAGAGTTAAATTTTATAAAATGATAGAAAATTTTTGGAGTTAAAAGATGAAAAAGATAATTTTAATTTTATTTTGTATTCTATTTTCTTGGGGTAAAAATTTAGATACCACTAAGCTTGAAAGTAAATGCACTTTAAATAACGTAGAAAGCTGCACCGATCTTATATATATCTACCTTGACAAAAATGAGCGCGATAAAATGGTAGCTATGGCAAACAAGGCCTGTGAGCTAGGCAATCCACATAGCTGTCTATTTTTAGGAAATATATATCTACAAAAAGACACCCTAGCACAAGAAAAAGAAGAAGGGCTTAGGCTTTATAATAAGGCTTGCGAACTAAAAAATGCATTTGCTTGCTACACCCTTGCACTCATCTACGAAGCTGGAGATGCTGGTATACCAAAAGATAAAAATAGAGCAAAAAACTACTACAAAAGAGCCTGTGAGCTTGATTTGGAAGAAGCATGCAGTAGCTTAAAAATTTCTCAGTAACTTTTATTCTTGCTCCTAAAAGTAGAAATTTTAGACGAGATGTGCCAAATTTTAATTTCGCCCAAATTAATGAGTCTATTTTATCGAGTCCTTGCCTTTTGGCGTTTTATTTAAAAAGCAAAATACCTCAAGCGTAAAAGAAAGCAGTATAAGCCCAACGATAGCTAGAGTTGCGTTCATACTATCTACCTTTTAAGCCCATTTACTATTTCAAGCATCGAATCGCTCGTAGTTATCGCCTTTGAGTTTGCCTCGTATGCACGCTGACCAGTGATAAGATCGGTCATCTCTTCAACTAACTGAACGTTACTCATCTCAACAAATCCTTGTCTGATCGTACCAAGTCCGTCAAGTCCTGCAACGCCTACTACCACGTTACCGCTAGCGCTTGTTTCTAGATAGTTGTTGTCGCCCATTGAGTGAAGGCCGGCTGGGTTTATAAAGTTTGCTAGCTCAATCTGACCTATCTGAGCCATCTCTCTCTCACCTGCTTGGAGTACTGATACGGTGCCATCTGTGCCGATAGAAATTTGTGTCGCATTCGCAGGCACGGTAATCTGAGGGATGAGCTGATAGCCATCGCTATTTACAATAGTGCCGTTTGCGTCAAGTTTAAAAGCGCCATTTCTAGTATAAGCCGTAGTGCCATCAGGCAGTTGAATCTGAAAAAAACCATTACCAGCTATTACCATATCTAGGTTGTTACTGGTCTCTTTAAAATATCCCTGAGAGAAAATTTTATTTATAGCCGTTGGGCGCACACCAAGACCCACTTCGATACCAGTTGGGCTTGTGGTAGTCTGGCTTGTAGCCGTACCTGCGTACTCCATTACTTGATACATAAGATCGGCAAATTCAGCTCTATTTTTCTTGTATCCATAAGTATTTACGTTTGCGATGTTGTGTGAGGTTACGTCTATCTGCGTCTGCTGGGCTATCATACCAGTGGCTGCAGTGTAAAGTGATCTCATCATAGTTTTATCCTTTTATTAAGCTTTTAGGGCTAGTTTTTGAACAGCATCTTGGTTAAGATCATTCATGTGGCTTGTCATAACCTTTTGATACATATCAACTAAGCGCTGGGTTTCTATTAGACCAACCATTTCTAAAACTGGATTTACATTTGACATCTGAGCATAACCTTGCATCACGCTATCAGCTTCTTCAAGCTCTGTGATGTCGTCAAAATTTCTACTCTCAAAGAGATTATCTCCGACCTTTTTAAGATCTCTTATCTCTCTTGGCTGAGCTATAAAAAATTTAGAAAATTGATTGTTATTTGAGTATAAATTTCCATTTTTATCGGCAGTTAGCACCTCACCTTGTGGCACTTGGATACCTCTTTGGCCAGGATTTTGTGCCTCGTAGCCGCTTGGCAAAACTTTATAGCCCTCTTTTGTAACGATGTAGCTGTCGCCATCAAGGCTAAAAGAGCCGCTTTTGCTAAGTTTTACGCCGTTTGGGGTATCAACTAAGAAAAACGCGTCATCTCTTTTTATCGCAAAGTCAAGCGTGTTTGAGCTGTATTTAAAGCCTCCAGCGCTAAAGTCGGTGTACTCTTCGCTCACTTGTGGTACGCGGTCAAGCGTTCTATTTAAAAATTTAGCTCCATCTTTTGTGTGATTTTTAAGAGGAAGCTCATCTTGCGTCTCTTTAAAAATTCTCGCAAAGTCACCGATAACTACATCATTTCGCTTATAGCCGATCGTATTTACATTTGCAAGGTTATTTGAGATCACATTTAATCTGTTAAACTGCGTTACCATGCCAGCAGTAGCTTGATAATAACCATTTTGCATAAAATTTCCTAATCAAAATTTGATTTTTATAGCTACTAAGCAATCATCGTTCCAACTTTGTTTTTATACACATTTACAAAATTTGGGTATAATCCACTTTCTTTTAAACAACACTTAAATCACAATTAGACGATTCGAAAGGAAATTTATGAGCGCCGCAAAAGACTCTTTTTCTCAGATAGAAGAGCTTTTCGCTGAAAATGCAAAAGGCTTTTTGACATACGAAAAATTAGTAAAATTATTAGACAAAGCTCCGACTGCTACGATAGTAAAAAAGATAGAACAACTAGCAAAAACAAATAAAGTCCAGCTCATCACATCTGCTGAGGCCGCAAAGCTTAGAAATTTAGCTGATGCTAAAAAACGCCAAGAAAATGCTCAAAAGAGCGATCAAGATATCGATGAGGATCTCGATCTTTCAGGCGAAAGTGACCTTTTAGAGTGGTCAAGATCTGATAGTCCTGTCAGGATGTATCTAAGAGAGATGGGTCAGATCGCGCTTCTTACAAAAGATGAGGAAGTTGAGATCAGCAAAAGGATTGAGCTTGGCGAAGATATCATTATCGATGCATTTTGTTCTGTGCCATTTTTGATCGATTTCATACTTGACTATAAAGAGCCACTTATCAACAGAGAACGCCGTGTAAAAGAGCTTTTTAAGAGCTTTGAGGACGAGAGTGAAAACGAAGAGAATGAAGACAGCGAAGACGATATAGACGAGGAAGATGAAGAAAACGAAGAGAACGAAACTCCTAAAAAATCAGCCAAAAACGATAAACGCGCTGAAAAAGTTATAGAGAGTTTCAAGGCCCTCGAAAAGGCAAAAAAAGAGTGGCTAAAGACTGCAAACAAACAAGATAAAGTTGAGAGCTATGACACAGCTTCAAAGATGACTCTTGCATTTAAAAAGAAAATTTTAAAAGAGAAGCTAATGGATCTTGGCCCAACAAGCAAGTTAATTAGCGAGATCGTAAAATCAATGGAAACAGCACTAAAAAGCGACGACGAATTTGACAGAGAGCTAAAACGTTTGGAGTATCGCTTGCCAATGTTTAGCGACGAACTTAAGAAAAATCACAAAAGTATCTTAAAAGATATCATCAAGCTTAGCAAAGAAGAGATCGCAGCTCGTGTGCCAGAAGCTACAATGGTCTCAACTTATGTCGAGATCAAAAAGCTATTTACTACAAAAGAGGCAAGCAAGCAAGGCTTTGATCTTGAGCCAACAAGGCTAAAAGAAATTTTAGAGCAGATCAAACGTGGAAAGAAAATTTCTGACGAGGCAAAAGCTAGAATGGCTAAGTCAAACCTCCGTCTAGTTGTAAGTATCGCAAAACGCTATACAAATAGGGGCTTACCATTTTTGGATCTCATCCAAGAGGGCAACATCGGCCTTATGAAGGCGGTTGATAAATTTGAATACAGAAAAGGTTATAAATTTTCAACCTACGCCACATGGTGGATCCGCCAGGCTATTTCGCGTGCGATCGCCGATCAAGCAAGGACGATTAGGATACCTATCCACATGATAGAGACGATAAATCGTATCAACAAAATAAACCGCAAATACCTCCAAGAAGAAGGTAAAGAGCCTGATGTAAGCGTTATCGCAAAAGAGGTTGGGCTAAGCGTTGATAAGGTAAAACAAGTCATCAAAATAACAAAAGAGCCTATAAGCCTCGAAGCTCCAATCGCAAACGAAGAGGACGGAAAATTTGGAGATTTTGTAGAGGATAAAAGCTCACTTTCTCCGATAGAGCAAATTTTAAAAAGTGACCTTAGAGAGCAAATTGACGATGTGCTTTCGCAGCTAAATGAGCGTGAAAAGGCTGTAATTTCAATGAGATTTGGCTTGCTTGAAGATGAGAGCGACCGCACACTTGAAGAGATCGGCAAGGCACTAAATGTCACTCGTGAGCGTGTCCGCCAGATAGAAAGCTCAGCTATCAAAAAACTAAAACACCCAAAAGTCGGTAGAAAACTTAAAAACTACATTGAGGGCTAAAAAGCCCTTTTTTCTTTTGGATATTTTCCTTAAGACTTTCTCTTTAGCTTTATAAAATTTAAAAATTTTTTTAGCAACAAATTTCACTAACAATCTACATTGATTTTATTATTGAAAGGCTGGATTCAGCCCTCATTTAGCCATTAGACCAACTTAAAAATACAAAAAACTTAATATTTTTTAAAGAATAAGATTAGATAAAAAGAATTTACCGGCGCAAGACCGGTGAAAATTTATTCAGCTAGAAGTTTATCTAGTTTTGCGTCCAAGCTCGTAGTATCATGAGCTTTAGCTAAGCTCGCAGCATGAAGTTTTAAATTTGCTTGTAAATTTTCTTCCAAGCTCTTTGCGATGTCGCTGCTATCAAGGTTCTCTACACTATTAGCATTTGCCACGCTTCTTGCGGCTAGAGCATTTATACCTCTAAATACAGCATTTTGTGTTGATCCGATCTCTGAGCGAAGTGAATTTATATTTTTTAAAATTTCACCTGTATTTGAGCCGTCATCTTTTACATTTAAAAGAGTGTTTGTGCCTAAATTTATATTTTTTGTACTCTCACCTGTGAAAAATCCAAGCTCAGCATCAAATATGTTTTTGCCATTAAATTTAGCCTCTTTTACGCTATCATTCATAGCATTTCTTAGTACGTTGATTTCGCCCTTTATGCCTTTTTGTTCATTTGCTGAGAGAGTAGGATTTGTAAGCTTGCTTGAAAGTTCACCTATTCTATCCGTACTTTTACTTAAATTTAAAAGCGTTGAGTCAGCGATTTGAAGCATACCGATCATGTCGTTTGCATTTGCTAAACCTTCGTTCAAGACATTTGTTTGTGAAAGCAAACTCTCTGCGATTTGCAAATTTGCACCTGATGCTTTGATCTCGCTGTTTGCAGAGATAGCATTTAGCGCTTTCTTCTCGCTATTTTTTGCTTGATCTAAATAATAGTTTCCTGAAGCCTGGTTTGCAGTATAAGTTCCTAACTTCATAACAACTCCTTTTTAATAATTCGCTATGGATTCTACTATAAATTCTATAAAAAGTTGCAAAATCTCTATAAAATCCATTTTTCTTTACTCTTCTAGCCTCACTGCAACTGATTTTTTATGAGCGGTTAGCCCCTCAGCTTCAGCTAGCTGCATGCATGATTTGCCAAGATGCATGATACCTTTTCTACTCACTGAAATGATCGAACTTCGCTTCATGAAATTTTCAACTCCAAGCGGCGAGTAAAATCTCGCACTTCCACCAGTTGGCAATGTGTGATTTGGTCCAGCGATATAATCTCCCATCGCTTCAGGCGTAAAGTGTCCAAAAAATATAGCGCCCGCATGAGTCACATCATCAATATAACTTAAAGCATCGTTTGTAGCGATCTCTAGGTGCTCAACAGCAAGCTCATTCATGAGAGCAAAACACTCTTTTAAATCTTTTGCCACTATTATTGCAGCCTTATTTCTTATGCTAGCACTTGCAATTGGCTCACGTTTTAGTGTCTTTAGCTCATCTTCGATGTATCTTTGCACCGCTCTTGCAAAAGCCTCTACTGGCGTTATCAAAAAGGCACTTGCGATCTCGTCGTGCTCAGCTTGAGAGAGCATATCGATAGCTATGTGGCGAGGATCAGCACTGTCATCAGCGATGACGCCTATCTCGCTTGGACCAGCGATCATATCGATATTTACGTCGCCATAAACTAGCTTTTTAGCAGTCGCTACGTAGATATTGCCAGGTCCTGTGATGACATCTACTTTTGGCATCGTTTCAGTTCCGTATGCCATCGCCGCAATGGCACTTGCACCGCCTACTTTAAAGGCTGTCTTTATGCCACAAAGGTGCATTGCAGCAAGAAGTAAGGTATTTACCTTGCCATTTGGCGCTGGAGTGCACACTACGATCTCTTTTACTCCAGCTACTATCGCTGGGATCGCATTCATAAGAAGCGAGCTAGGATAAGCCGCTTTGCCACCTGGGATATAAAGGCCAGCACGGTCAACCGCTGTGTATTTTGCACCAAGCAAGATATCATGCTCATCTTTATATGTCCAGTCACTTGGCTTTGTGCGCTCGTGATAGTTTTTTATCCTATTGTGAGCTAAATTTAGAGCCACTCTTAGGGCATTATCTAGCGAGTTGTAGGCCGCCTCCATCTCTTTTACGTCAATTATTATGTCGCTTTTACTTGTAACGCTAAATTTATCAAATTTAGCTATCTGCGCAAAAAGTGCACTATCGCCATCTTTTCTTATCTCATCTATTATTCCAGCAACTACCGGCATTACAGCACTCATGTCATTATCACTTCGTTTAACAAGCTGTAAAAATTTACTCTCAAAATCAGCGTCACTACTATGAAAAAATTTCATTTATGCTCCTTTAATTTTAATTTTCTCTCGTATCTTTGTCTTTGTGTAATGTTACCTAAAATTCCGCCCTGGTGGATATATAAAATTTCGCTCCCAAATTTGTCTAAATTTGCAAAAAGCGTGATAAAGCCAACAGGGTCATACACTAGGTCAAATTCCACGCCACTTTTGCAAACCTCTAGCCAAATTTCATAAAGCTCTTGGTATAAATTCCCAAAATGATACTTCCTTGGTGGATTTAGAATTTGCACCTTGCTATTTTTGTCTAGCTCATAAATTTGCTTTTTTAGATAGTCGCTGTCCCCCACGCAAGGAGTTGTAAAAACGCTAAGATCGGTGTGCTTTGCTAGGTAGCATGCGCTTGTGCCTGTGCCTGAGGGCAAAAAGATATCAGGCCTTATGCCGCTTTTTTTGCTCCACTCATTGATCTCGCGTGCCTGCGTGATAAAGCCAAGCTCAGCCTCGCTTTGCGCCACGCCCTCGTTTATAAAGAGCGCATTTTTACTCTTTGCTAGCTCTTTAGCAAATTTCTCACGCTCCTCTTTTACAAAAATTTCCATGCCATTTTCAAGTGCAAATTTGAAATTTCCAACTGGATCTTGCTCTAAATTTGAGCTTAGATGAGAGACGACGTAGTAAAATTTAAGCCCCTTTAGCTTGGCAAAAAGGCTTAGGCTATACATAGCATTTGACTGGCTTGAGCCGTGAGACACGATGGCTTTGATGCCGCTAAGATCGGCCTTTAGAAAATACTCTAGCTTTCTTGCTTTGTTGCCGTTAAACTCGCCTAGCAGATCATCTCTTAAAAGCCAAAATTCTCGCCCTCTTATGCGAATTTTATCAATCACCTTTAAACTCCAAAAATTTCTCTATCTCGTTGATAGCCTCTTTGTTTGAGAGTGAAAATTTGATCTCTATACGTCTTGAAGCGTCCTTGTCCTCGGCTCCGTCTTTAAAAACTAGCTCGTTGTAGCTTCTGCCACTTGCGACAAGCAGCTTTCTAAGGCGTGCATCATCGCTAAATGAGTTTATAAACTCCATCACCGCGTAGGCTCTTTTTTGTGAAAGCTCTAGGTTATAAATGTAGCTTCCATCGCTATCTGTAAAGCCCTCTATGACGATCTGATCGATGTTTGAGGCGATCTCTTTATCATTTAAAAGCACGTCAAAATACTTACTAAGCGTGGCCTTTAGCTCCTCTTTAACCTCTTCTTTTAAGACTGCACTCCCCTTATCAAAAAGCACTGATGAGCTAAGCTTTAGCGCGCCTGAGTTTGGGTCGATCTCGATGCTTGATCCTAGCCTATCTTTTAGGGCGCTGATCACTTTTACCCTTATGCCAGTTAGGTTTTTGACCCTGTCACGAGTGACGTTTAGATCCCTTAAAAGTTCGTCATATCTAGCCTCTCTTTGGCTCACTTGCTCGAGCAAAAAGGCGATCTTGGCTAAATTTTTCTCGCTGCTTGAATTTGCATCGCTAAGCGCTCTATCTTTTGATGAAATTTCATCATTTAGCACGATCATCTTTTGATTTAGATCAAAAATGCTAGCATTTAGCTCTTTTATGCTCGCATTTGCGTCCTTGTTTTCATCTATGAGCTGGGCTAGCTTTTCTTTTAGGGCGTCTATTTGGATGACAAAAATTTCATTTGATTTTTTTAAATTTATGTTTTCGTCGCTTATCTTTGAAAGCTCGCTTTTTAGGGCGTCATTTAGCTCTTCGAGTGTGAAATTCTTACCCTGGGCGTCTTTTAAATTTGCTAAAGCTGTGATGATAGCTTGCTCTTTATTTTCAAGGGTGTTTTGAGTTAGGACGTATTTTACGACGACAGCGCCGATTAGCAGCATAAAAACAAAGAGCAGACCCGCCATCAAGTCCGCGTACGAAACCCAAAAGCTCGATTGATCTTCGTTATTTTTGTCTATTTTCATTGCACTAGATTTTCGATCTTTTCTATTACAGAATTTGCTTCTTTATCGATCTCGTCTATATTCTTCTTAAGCTCAGCAATGAGGCTCTCGCGCTCTTTTTCACGCTCCAAGCTCCTGCCCTCTTGCTCGTAGGCTGCCTTAAATATCGTAGCACTCTCCACGAGCGAGGTTCTAAATGCCTTTAATGCTTCGTTTTGCTCTTTCATCAAAGAGAGAGAAAATTCTTTTAAAATGGCGTCAAAACTCTTGATAGTCTGCTCAAATTTAAGCTGGCTCTCTTTTGTGGCGTTTAAATTTCTGCTAAAAATTTCGCCAAGCTTTGCATGCTCGGTTAAAATTTTAACCTCCATATCTTTAAATGCATTAGAAAACGCTCCAACCGCCTTTAATATATCGGAGTGGATTTTTACAAATTCATCTTGTTTTAGTCCAGATTCATTTAGCATTTTTAAACTTACACTAAGCTCTGCCTTGCTTTGATTGATGATATTTTTCTCAACCTCGCAAAGCTCTTTTAGGCTGTTAAATTTCTCATTTGTCTGCTCGCTTAGCTCTTTTACAAATTTATCATCAAGCACCATTTTAAAGGCGTCGTGACTATCTTTAAAGTAGCCTACACTTGCTTTCATGAAATTTGCATTTAGCTCATTTTCCTGCCAGAAAAACTCACGGCTTAGCTCTTTTTGCTCGCTGTAAAATCTCTCAAATTTACTAATGCCGATCTTTTCAAAAAACATCCACCAAAGTGCTAAAAATATGCCATAAATCGATACATAAAACGCCGTAGCTACGCCGTTTAACAGTATAGCGATCTCTTTTTCAAGTCCGTTTGCAGTGCTTGAGCTAAAGCTTGGCATGGAGATGGCGATACTGATAAATGTGCCCAAAATTCCAAGCATAGGAAAGACTGCTTGGCCAATGTTTGCTAGGTTGTCATTTCTAAAATTTCTTGTATAGCTCTCAAAAAAATCTTCAAATTTAGCGTTTGCCTTTTTGACGCTTGAAATTTCAAAAAGGTGAGCGATGATAAATTCTTTTAGCCTTATCTTGTAATCTTTGGCATTTGCTAAGAAATTTGAGTAAGCGACCAAGGCGCTGTGGCGTGAAAACACAAAAGCGACAAAGAGTATAACGCCCATCATCACGATGGTGTGAAGCTTCATCTGAAAATTTATAACACCAAGATAGGCTAGTATCGCCAAGATGTAGATAGCTAAAGGGATAAAGATAACTTTAAAAAAGACAAAGAAAGAGTGAGCTTGGCGCTCTTTTGGCACGCTTAGCTCACTAAAATCATTTTGATTTTGCATAGGATTAGTTCCTATTTAGGCAGTTTAAGTCGCTAAAAGCAGTCTGAAGACGCTTAACCATGCTCTCCTCGCCACTTCTTAGCCATTTCCTTGGATCGTAGTATTTTTTATTTGGCTTATCATCGCCCTCTGGGTTGCCGATCTGACCTTGCAAGTATGCTCTATTTTTAGCCTCATACTCACGCACGCCGTCCCAAAATGCCCACTGCGTATCGGTGTCAATGTTCATCTTGATAACACCGTAGCTTACAGCATTTTTGATATCTTTTAGCTCACTGCCGCTTCCGCCGTGAAATACAAAATTTACTGGCTTATCGCTTTTTGTGTTAAATTTCTTAGCGACATAGGCTTGTGAGTTTTTAAGAATTTCTGGTCTTAGCACGACATTGCCTGGTTTATAGACACCATGGACGTTGCCAAAACTAGCTGCGATGCTAAATTTATCGCTTATCTTGCTTAGTCTTTCATAAGCAAGCGCGACGTCCTCTGGCTGAGTGTAAAGAAGTGCGTTATCAACGCTTGTGTTATCTACGCCATCTTCTTCGCCACCAGTAACGCCTAGCTCGATTTCTAAGCTGATGCCAAGCTCGCTAAGCTCTTTTAGATACTTCTCGCACGTGCTTAAATTTTCGTTGATATTCTCTTCGCTAAGATCAAGCATGTGAGAGCTAAAAAGTGGCACGCCGTGAGTTTTTTTATACTCATGACTTGCTTTTACTAGCTCATCTATCCAAGGCAAAAGCTTTCTAGCAGCGTGGTCAGTGTGTAAAATGACTGGCATGCCATAAGCCTTGGCAAGCAAATGAACATGCTTTGCTCCAGCGATCGCACCAAGAACGGCTGCATTTTCGCAGGCTTTACCAGCGTAAAAACCTGCACCGCCATTACTAAACTGAACGATAACAGGCGAGTTAGCAACCTTTGCCGCTTCTAAAACAGCATTTACTGAGTCGCTGCCTACGACATTTACAGCAGGTATTGCAAAACCTTGCTCTTTGGCATAAGCATAAAGTTTTGTTACATCATCTCCGCTTAAAACACCAGGTTTTACGATATCTAAAACGCCCATTTTATCCTCCAAATTTTATTTGTATTCTATCTTTGCTTTTTGGCGTAGAGCTTCACTTTTTTGTCTAACAGCAGCTTGGAATTTCTCCATTTTTACAGCTTGCTCGATCTCTGGTTTTGCTTGCTCAAAGCTTACAGTACCAGCAGCTTTACCATCTTCTTTTAAGATAACATGGTAACCAAACTGAGTTTTAACTGGTTTAGTTGAAACTGTGCCATTGGCCATTGAAAATGCTGCGTCTGCAAAAGGTTTTACCATTTGGCTTTGACCAAACCAGCCAAGTGCGCCACCATGTGCAGCTGAGCCTTTGTCGATTGATTTTTGGCTTGCAAGCTCTGCAAATTTCTTAGTTAGCGCCTCACCTTTTAAATTTTTAAGTTGAGCGATGATGTCGTTTGCTGTTTTTTCATCTTCAACTAGGATATGTCTTGCTTTTGCTTGAGCTGGCTCGTTCATACTTGCTTTGTTTTTATTGTAAAAATCTTTTAGCTCGCTATCACTTACTTTTATGCCATCAAAAAGCTTTCTCATATAAAGCTCAACCGCGATGCCTTCTTGCGCTGCTTTTACAGCTTTGATGTACTCTACATCTTTTTCGATACCGCTTGACTTAGCATCTTTTAAAAGAAGTTTTCTATTTATTAGATCGTCGATAATACGTTTTTTCTCATTTGGTTGAAGCTTGCTAGCGTCAAATCCTGGCATGGCTGCTGATAAAAGGCTTGAAATATCGCTATCGCTTATAGCATCACCATCAACTGTTGCAACTACTGCTGCATTTAGAGTAACAGCTGCTGCTAAACTTAAAACTGCTGGAAACAAAAATTTTTTCATATAAATCCTTTAAAAAATTGATTTTATGGGCAAGATTATATCAAATAAAGCGATAACTTTTCATTTAACTTAAGAAAATAAGGTAAAATACGAAGATGAGAACAAAAAAAGATATTTTAGAGATAAAAAGAAGACTTTTAGAAGAGTTTAAAGACGCCAAAAGTGAGCTTAAATTTAGAAATTTATATGAGCTACTTGTCTGTGTCATGCTCTCAGCCCAGTGCACCGATAAGAGAGTAAATTTAATAACTCCAGCTTTATTTGAAGCATATAAAGATGTCTATGAGCTAGCTAGCGCAAATTTAGCGAGTCTAAAACTAATGATAAACTCGTGCAGCTTTTTTAATAACAAAGCTGCAAATTTAATCAAAATGGCAAACAGCGTGGTTGAGCTTTATAATGGAGAAATTCCGCTTGATGAAGAGAAGCTAAAAGCGCTTGCTGGAGTTGGACAAAAGACCGCTCATGTCGTACTTTTAGAAGCTACAAATGCAAATGTTATGGCTGTTGATACACACGTTTTTAGAGTGGCACACAGACTTGATCTTAGCCATGCAAAAACACCAGAAGCTACTGAAGCTGATCTTAGCCATGCCTTTAAAACAGATCTTGGTAAGCTTCATCAAGCCATGGTGCTTTTTGGACGTTACACCTGTAAAGCTAAAAAACCGCTTTGCCATGAGTGTATCTTAAATGATCTTTGTAACAGTAAGGACAAGATTATTTAATTTTCTCAAGCTTTGCTAGAAAATTTTTAGCATCTATAAAGCCGATAGTTCTAAGAAATTTTAGCTCATCACCACCATTAAATAACAAGAGTGCAGGCGGATCAATAAGCCCAAAATTTCTTAGCATCTCATCATTTTGTGATCCACCATTTGTTACATCGATACGAATAAGTGCAAAATTTGCCAAAGCATCCATAACATCACTATCTTTAAAAGTGATCTTTTCTATCTCTTTGCAGCTTACACACCAATCAGCATAAAAATCTACTAAAACGGGTTTGGTTGAGTTTTTTATTACCTCATTTAGTTCATCTAAATTTTTAACGGAATTAAATTTTAACGCACTATCACTTTTTGCCAAATTTAGTCCAGAAAGTGGAGAAAAAGCTTCCTTTGAGCCCAAAAATGAGCCAACTATTAGCATAACTGAATATATAAAAACCAAGATAAAAAACGCTTTTTTAAACTTAGCCCAGCTTTGCTCTGCTACTTCAAATGCCCCAAAATAAACTGCCATAAAAACGCCTATAATGCCATATCCTAATAGCTCAAAAAATTCTCCAAGCACACGCGCAAGGATCCAAATCGCCATTATGAGCATTAAAAAACCAAAGAATTTTTTCACTTCATCCATCCAACTACCAGGTTTTGGCAAGAGTTTTCCAGAGCTTAGCCCGATAATAAGTAGTGGCACGCCCATGCCAAGCCCCATGGCAAAAAGCATAATGCCACCATAAAAGACATTTCCACTTTGGGCAATATAAAGAAGCGCACCAGCTAATGGTGCTGCTACGCAAGGTGATACGATGAGAGCTGAGGCAAAACCCATAATAAAAATTCCAACATAGCCTGAACTATTTTGCGATTTTTTACTTATCAAATTTTCAAATTTTGCTGGCAATTTTATATCATAAAATCCAAACATACTAAAGCTTAAAATGACAAAAATGGCCGCAAAAGCGCCAAGCACATAGATGTTTTGCAAAGCGCCTGCGATACCAAAGCCAAGTAGGCTAGCTGCCACTCCAGCTAGTGCATAAGCTAGGCTCATCGCGACAACATAGATAAATGATAATAAAAAGCCTTTTTTTGCATTTAAATTAGCGCCTTTTGAGACAATTATGCTTGAAAGTATCGGTATCATCGGAAAGACGCAAGGAGTTAGCGAAAGCAAGAGACCATAACCAAAAAAAGTAAGAAGTGAGATAAAAAAATTTTTATCTCCAAGCCCATTTGCGATATCTTGCTCGCTAGAAAATTCTTCAGCAAAGCTATCGGTATCGCTTTTTTGCTCTTTTTTAAAAGTGGCGATGCTAAATTTTCCAGCTTGGTCAGTTATCTCATAAATTTTACTTTGCGGACGGTAGCAAATGCCGTTTTTAGCACAGCCTTGATAGTTAATGTCAAGTATTGCTTTGCCATTTGAAAGATTTTCTTTTACTAAATTTAATGGGATAAAAATCGAAAAATCTTTTGGATAGATTTCATATTCTCCCGTATTTTCACTACTTGGCAAATTTAATAGCTCATTTATCTTTTTGCCAGCTAGTTTAATCTCAAAACTCTCTTTATAAAGATAGATATTTTCACCAAAGTTAAACTTCACTTCAACATTTTGACTATCAACGCTTGGAGTTAAAACAAAGGCTTTGCTAACATCTAAAACCTCAGCAAAAAGCGAGCCTGCAAATAAAATAATCGAAAAAAGAAATTTTAAAAACATACTAATCCTTGCTAAATTAAAAAAGATGATTTTAGTCTAAATTCTTAAATTTATTCTATTTTATTGTAAAATCGTGAAAATATGTGAAATTTTAAAGGAGCAAAGATGTCAAAAGACAAAAAACACCAAAAAAGTGAGAAACTTGGCTATGAGGAAGAGCTTAGACTACTTCAAATTGAACTTTTAAAATTTCAAAATTACGTAAAAGAAAAAGGCCTTAGAGTACTTATGTTAATGGAAGGGCGCGACGCAGCCGGTAAAGGAGGAACGATAAAACGCCTAACTGAGCATCTAAATCCAAGAGGTTGCCGTATAGTAGCGCTTGCTAAGCCAAGTGATGTCGAAAAAACGCAGTGGTATTTTCAAAGATATGTGACTCATCTGCCAAGTGCTGGAGAGATCGTGATCTTTGATAGAAGTTGGTACAATAGAGCTGGTGTTGAGCCAGTGATGGGCTTTTGCACGCAAGAAGAGCATAAGGAATTTTTACGTGAAGTGCCAAAATTTGAAGAGATGATCATAAACTCTGGCATAATTTTCTTTAAAATTTATCTTTCAATCACAAAAGATGAGCAGAAAAAACGCTTCAAAGAGAGGCAAAATGATCCGTTAAAGCAATTTAAAATTTCACCCGTTGATCAAAAAGCACAAGAGCTTTGGGATCAATACTCTATCGCCAAATACTCAATGCTTCTTGCCTCTCACAATAGCATTTCGCCATGGGTCATTGTCTCAAGCGATAACAAAAAAGAAGCTAGGCTAAATGTCTTTAAATTTATCCTAAGTCACGTTGAATATCCAAAAAAGATAAATGACTACTTGGAATTTGACAAAAACGTCGTAAGAGACGGAAGTGAAGAGATAAAACGCATAGAAGAAGGGCTAAATAAAGATAAGTTAAAGAGTATCGATTAAAGAATTTTTAACTTCTAGCTGGCGATTTGCTTAAATTTGCTAGCTAAATTTTTAAGCCCACCACATTACTTTTGCTAAAATGACCATTATCAGGCAAAGCACTAGAGCTATTAAATGTGAAAATTTACCAAATGGATCAGGCTTTTTTAAAAGAACGACATTAAAAACAGAGATAAAAGTTACAAGGCACATTATGAGTAAGACAAAAATTTTTACAAGTAGCAGCTTTTGAAAGTTGCTTTGCCACCAGCCAAGCTCGCCTCCAAAATAGTCTTTTGCCATATAAGCGCCACTTATTAAAAGCAACAAAAATGCTGTGCCAAAAACCTTTGCGCTGCCTTTTGTGTAGGCTTTTTTAACTATTTCAAGGGTTTTAGCATCAACCGTTTTTTTAGCAAATGGATATATGCAAACATCGAAAAATACGTATCCTATAAATACAATGGCACAAATTAAATGAGTAATCAAAAAAAATAAGTACATTTTTTAGCCTTTTTGTTTGGCATTATATAAATTTTAAATATTTAAACTGCTTATTTTGAATCAATTTTAAGAATTTATGAAGATAAATTTACAAAAGAGCAAGGCAAGCGCCCTGCTCTAGGAGTTTTACTCGACTTCAGCGTCTATAACGTCGTCGTCTTTTTTATTATTTCCGCCGTTTGCTCCAGCGTTTTCATCTTTTTTATACATAGCTTCTGCTAGTTTGTGGCTAGCTTTGCTTAGGGCTTCTACTTTAGCATCAATTTGCTCTTTTGAAGAATTTTCATCTTTTAAGACCTCTTTTAGATCGTTTAGTGCAGCTTCGATGTTGCTTCTATCCTCAGCTGGAACTTTCTCGCCAAGTTCACTCATACTCTTTTCAGTTTGATGAACTAGTGCATCAGCTTGGTTTCTAGCTTCAACTGCATCTTTACGCTTTTTGTCTTCTTCTTTATGAAGCTCAGCATCTTTTACCATGTTGTTTATCTCTTCTTCGCTTAAGCCGCTTGATCCAGAGATGGTGATGTTTTGGGCTTTGCCAGTTGCTTTATCTTTTGCTGAAACGGTTAAAATTCCGTTTGCGTCAATGTCAAACTCAACTTCTATTTGAGGAACACCTCTTGGAGCTGCTGGGATGCCTTCAAGATTGAAATTTCCAAGTGATTTATTATCCCTTGCAAACTCACGCTCACCTTGTAAAACCATGATAGTAACGGCACTTTGATTATCTTCAGCAGTTGAGAAGACTTGACTTTTCTTAGTTGGTATGGTTGTACCTTTTTCGATGATCTTTGTCATCACGCCGCCAAGTGTTTCGATACCAAGGCTAAGTGGAGTTACGTCAAGAAGTAGCACGTCTTTTACGTCGCCTTTTATAACAGCGCCTTGGATAGCAGCACCGATAGCTACGACTTCATCTGGATTAACGCTCTTATTTAGCTCTTTACCAAATGCTTTTTTGACCTCTTCTTGAACTAGTGGTACACGAGTTGAACCACCGACCATTACGACCTCTTTGATGTCGCTTTTATTTAAACCAGCATCTTTTGTTACCTCATTTATCTTAGTGATAGTCTCTCCCACAAGTGAGTCGATCATGCCTTCAAATTTAGCACGAGTTAGCTTTTTGACAAGGTGTTTTGGACCAGTCGCATCAGCTGTGATAAATGGTAAATTTATCTCAGTCTCTTGAGCTGAGCTTAGCTCTTTTTTAGCATTTTCAGCAGCCTCTTTTAAGCGTTGAAGTGCCATGATATCGCCTTTTAGATCAATACCATTTTCGTTTTTAAACTCACTTACTAGCCAGTCAATTATCTTGTTATCAAAGTCATCACCGCCTAAGAATGCGTTACCGCCAGTTGCCAAAACTTCAACGATATTATCACCAGTCTCTAGCACTGTAACGTCAAATGTACCACCACCTAGGTCGTAAACTAAAATTTTCTCAGCCTCTTTTTTATCAAGACCATAAGCAAGTGCTGCAGCTGTTGGCTCATTGATGATACGAAGTACGTTTAGTCCTGCGATCGTTCCAGCCTCTTTTGTAGCTTTTCTTTGGCTATCATTAAAGTAAGCTGGCACTGTAATAACCGCATCTGTCACCTTCTCGCCAAGATATGCTTCAGCATCTTCTTTTAGTTTGATAAGAATTTTTGCTGAAATTTCTTGTGGAGTATAAACCTTACCAGCGATCTCAACCGCGCAAGCACCATTTCTGTCTACAACGTGATATGGCAAGCGGTTTTTTGCCTCTTCAGCATTTTTTTCATTGCTCATCAAACCCATGATACGTTTGATAGAATATATCGTTTTTTCAGGATTTGTAACTGCTTGACGTTTTGCAACGTCACCTACTAGAATTTCACCCTTGTCTGTGAAAGCAACAACTGATGGAGTTGTGTTTTTGCCCTCTTTGTTTGGGATAACCTTGCTCTCGCCACGCTCAAAAACGCTCACACAAGAGTTTGTTGTACCTAAGTCTATACCTATAACTTTTGACATATTTTTCCTTTTTATTAGATTTTATTTTTATAAATTTAGTTTGCTACACTGACCATAGCTGGGCGCAAAACCCTACCATTTATCATATAGCCTTTTTGCAAAGCTTGCACGATTTGACCACTCTGCTTCTCTTCGCTATCGACCCTTAAAACGGCATTATGCACATTTGGATCAAACTCGGCATCAGTTGCGATCTCGCTCACGCCATGCTTTTCAAAACATTTCTTAAACTGATTTATTGTTATCAAAATGCCCTCTTTGATCTTTTTGGCAAATTCATCATCCTCTGGGTCAAAATTTGCAGCGATCTCGAGCGCATCGATGACTGGTAGCAAGTCCCTTGCAAATTTCTCATTTGCATAGCTTGCAACGTCTGCTTTCTCTTTTTCATAACGCTTTTTAATATTTTCAAACTCAGCATTTGCTCTGTAATATTTATCAGTGATCTCGCCAAGCTCTTTTTCGAGCTTTTCCACTTTTGAGATATCGCCAAGTGCGTCTAAATTTACGCTATCGCTAGCTGCCTCTTGCACTGGCTCGACCTCAGGTAGATTTTGCTCTTTTACCTCTTCGCTCACGCGGCCTCCTTTATTAGATTTATAAATTTCACATAATCAGTATAAACACTGCCAGCGCAGATCATCTGCGCCTCGCTACCAAGGTAGTTTGCTTTAAATTTAAGCCCCATGTAATTTTCATCAAACATAGGAGAAAATGTAAGTTCTTCATCCATCTGCAAGCTAAAACTTGGGTCAAAAACCATCTTAAAGCGTCTATCCTTAAACATATCAAAGGCTAAAATCTCATTTTCTTGGAAGTAAATTTTAGTCCTTTTAAGCTCTCTTATCTTGTTTTTTAGTTCGCTTAAGCCAACTTGAGAGCAGATAAGCTCAAGCTTGTCTAAACTAACTCCGATAAGGTTGTTTAAAAATTTATACATCCTAGCATCAAATTTGATAACGATCTCATCACCGCTAAAATTTAAGACCAGATATCTATCATCTAAATTTAAAATTTCTAGCAGCTCTTTGTCGATTGTGCCAAAAATCATACAATAAAGCTCAAACTCATCACAGAGTATCTTTAAGCTTCTTGGATCATTTATCTCTAAATTTATGTCGCTTTTAGCAAAAATTTCACTCCAATATCTTCTCATCGCAGCAATGGTTGGGATCCTACCGCCACTGATGTGAAGTTTTGTGATCTCACCCTCATCTGAAAGCTTTTTGAAATAAACACGTATCGTAGATGCTGGTATCGCCACGCTCATGCGAGAGCCAAGCTCGTTTGAGCCAATAGGCGCATTGTTCTGCAAATAGGCTTCAATGATAGAATTTAGTATCAAATTGCGTTTATTTGTTTTATTCACTTTTAGCACTCTTTCTTTTTAATTGCTAAGCAGATTATACAACTTTAGTTTATCAATGTCAAGTATATAAGTTAAAAAAATTTATTTATGTATCTTTAGTCTATATAACTAAGCTTCTTTAATATTAATTGTATAAGCCTTTCCGAAAATAAAATTACAAAAAATAATTAAACAAACTTAAAAGTCTTTTATATTGCCTCTACGTTCTAATATTTTTATACGTTTTTACGTACTAATATAATTTTTTATAGTATAATATATAATATATTTTAATTTATTTATACGTATTATTATTATTTATATATTATTTTATGTATATTTAATAAAATAGTCCGTATAATACTTTAATGATTGAAACAAGTGATATATTTAATTTGCTTCACAATGCAGTTGAGGCAAAAAATATCGGTAAGAAAATTTCACAAGCAAAAATGGCAGAAGAGCTTGGTGTACCAATGAGAACATATCAAGATTGGAGGCTTGGCAACTCAAAGCCACAAGCTGCTGCTGCAGTTTGCAAACTTCTTTGTGAGCTTGACGACGATGAAATATTATTTGTTATCAATAAGATGAGAAAGTTATTAGGAAAATAGATGGAAAATTTGACACAAAAAGAGAGAATAGACCTTGAGAGCGTGTTTGCAGCTATCTGCACTAAGAAAGAGCCTAAATTTTTAGGTTTCTATAAAGACTTTTACTCGAGTGCGATTTTAAAATTTTACGTAGTTAAAGACAGAATTAAAAAAATAAAAATCAAGAAAAATTAGTTTTATATTATTTGAGCAGAAAAATATTTTTTACTGCATTTAAAGATTAATAATTTAGATAAATTCTCCTTAAATATTGACTTTATTTAAAGAGAATTTGCCGACTTATTTCTTACCAAATTTAGCTAACGCTCTTTGATAGTCCTCTTCGCTATCGATGCCGATACTTTGACTCTCAACCTCTAGCATTGCTATCTTTTTACCATTTTCTAGGGCGCGCAGCTGCTCAAGTTTTTCGGTATTTTCAAGGCTTGAAGTAGCAAGAACACAAAACTCTTTTAAGCTTTTTACGCTGTATCCATAGATGCCTAGATGCGCTTTATAGCTTTTACACTCGCTTCTGTTAAATGGTATCCTTGATCTTGAAAAGTAAAGCGCATAGCCTTCAAAATCAGTCACTACTTTGACTAAATTTTTATCATCCGCAAACTCATCGTCCATCTTTTTGCAGCAAGAAAACATAAAGGCCTTTTCTTTATTTTGCTCGCAAAACGCCCTAAATTTAGCAATATTTTTAGGCTCAATAAATGGCTCATCAGCCTGAACATTTATGATGATCTCACTCTCATTTAGCCCTAAAATTTGCGCTGCTTCGTTTATCCTGTCAGTGCCACTTTGATGATCTTTGCTAGTTAGCACAGCTTTTATGCCGTGAGCCTTGGCGATCTCTAGCACGCTTGACTCATCCACAGCAACCACCACATCATCCACACCACTTACTCTAAGAGCCGTTGCCACAAACATTGGCACGCCATTTATCTCTTTTAAAATTTTGTTATTAAACCTTGTTGAAGCAAGGCGAGCTGGGATGATTATCATCGCTCGATCCATTCTAGGACGCACTTTTCGATCTCGTCCTCTTTTATGATATTTTTGTGTAAAATTTTCGCGCTAAATAACGAATTAATCGAGCTTGGTACGCTGTCATTTAAAATTTTAGCAGTTTTTGCCAGCGCATCTTTTTCATCCTTTGTATCTTTAATCTGGCACGCCTTGATCATGCTTGGCGTAAATTTCACCCAATGCGCAGTCGATGTGATGACGTTTATGCGGCTAGCATCCACCATCTTAAAGCAAGTAGCCGTATGCGGATCGATCGCGTAGCCGTCCTTTGCGAGCTTTGCGATGTATGTCTCGCACTCTTTGTCGTCGCACCAGCTAGCCTCAAAGTCCTCTTTTAGCGCCTCAAGCTCTTGCTTGCTAAGCTTATAAAATTTATTTTTAGCTAGGCTTTGCATGAGCTCGTTGGTTCTAACGCTGCCAAATTTATCAAATAGCAAGCGCTCGACGTTTGAGCTTATCAAAATATCCATAGCTGGGCTTATCGTCTTAACCAGCTTTTTGTCTCTTAGGTCGTAAACGCCAGTGGTGAAAAACTGCGTCAAGATGTTGTTTGCGTTTGAGGCGATCTTGATCTTGCCGATCTTTGCGCCCATTTTTTTAGCGTAGTATGCTCCAAGTGCATTGCCGAAATTTCCACTTGGCACGATGATATCAAAGCTCTCGTTTGCCTTAAGCGCCTTTTGTTTTAGCAAATTTGCGTAGGCGTAGGCGTGGTAGATGATCTGAAAGAGAATTCTGCCAAAATTTACCGAGTTTGCCGCGCTTAGTTTAAGGCGCTTTTTCTTCAGCTCAGCCTTAAATTTATCATTTGCAAGTAGCGTTTTTAACGCCCTTTGAGCGTCGTCAAAGTCGCCTTTTATGCCAAAAACCTTTAAATTTTCACCCTGCATAGTCTGCATCTGAAGCTTTTGCACCTCGCTCGTGCCGCCGTCTGGATAGAGGCAAACGACCTTGATATTTTCATCGTTTGCAAAGGTTTGAAGTGTCGCAGGGCCCGTGTCACCGCTAGTTGCGCACATAATAAGATATCTTTCGCCTCTCTCTTTTGCTAGCTGGCTAAGCAGCGAGCCAAAGGGCTGAAGCGCCATATCCTTAAATGCCCTAGTTGGGCCGTGATATAGCTCATTTACGTATAAATTTTTATCTATTTTTTTAAAAATGACTGGGTGCTTTGGATCGTCAAAACTCGCGTATCTCTTAACCGCCTTTTTGAAAAAAGCCTCTGGCACATCAAATTTAAATAGCGAGATAATGCAAAGTGCTAGCTTCTCGTAGCTTAATTGTGAGAACTCTTGCCACTTTGATCTTGTTATTTTTGGAAGCTTTTTTGGCGCATAAAGTCCGCCGTGAGCGGAGCTTGGGCTAAGCATGGCTGTGCTTAAATTTACATTTTTTACCTTTTCATCTTTTACGCTTCTAGTTGGTATTAGTCTCATTTTTTGCCTTTTTTGGTTGATTTTTTTATCCAATTTTCATATTTTTTAAAAACCTCTTTTGGCTTAAGTGCCAAAATTTCTGGGGTTTCGTAGCTGTGGTGCTTTCTTATAAATTTAGCTACTTTTTTAAATTTCGCGTCCGTTTTTATAAGTAAAATTTGCTCTTTTTCATCACAAAGCTTCTCTTGCCAAAGATAAATGCTCTTTGCGCTAAAGCTACTCACGCAAGCTGCAAGTCCCTTTTTCACGAGCTTTTTGCTTAGTTTTTTTGCCTCTTTTTTCTTTGCGACTGAGGTGATTAAAATTCTCATTTTGATCTAAATTTTCCTTTTAAAAAGTGGCTCATTATAACAAAATGGGCTTAAATTTGTCGCTCTAAAACCTTTTTAAACTCTTCACTTAGTGTAACTTCAAGCATGATAAGCGATACTGGCAAACCAAAATCTTTTGCCTTTACATAGTCCTTTTGCGTCATCAAAAGCGAGGCTGAATCATATCTTTTTAAAATTTCTTCTAACTCATCTTTTGAAAAATCATAATGGTCAGGAAAAAAGACTTGAGCTACGCACTCATCAAAGAATGGCTTAAGACGCTCTGGGTTTGCTATGGCAGTAACTAGAACCATTTCTTCGCTTTTATTTAAAATTTCACTCTTTCTAAAATGAGTTTGTCCTTCACTAGCGATAAAATCAGCAAATTTATAAAAGCTAAATGGATATCTATAAGCCCCGCTTGGTAAGCAAAATTTTAGTCTTGGCTCTGGGTTTGGACGCACTAGAATGTCAAATTTGGCTATGTCGAATTTAGAAAATCCGTCATCTAGCAAAATATACTTTGCGCCATACTCTTTGGCATATTTTATAGCTAATTTCCTATCTTCGCTTACTATCACATTTGCGTTTTTAAGACTTGTGGCATATATCATTGCCTCATCGCCACTTGCTGCTACGTCAAGTAAAATTTCGCCATTTCGAGCGACAACTTGCATGCCTTTGCTTTTTCTTTTATAGCCTCTAAGAATGATAAAAGCACCTTCGAAATTTTTAGCAATTGCCACGCAAAGCGGGGTCTTACCACTTCCTCCAAGTGTCAAATTTCCCACGCTTATTATCTTTATGCCAAAGTCTATTTTTCTAGCAGTAAATTTCTTAAAAATAACAATAAGAAAATAGATAAAACTTAGTGGCAAAAGTAAAAATGCTAGTAAAATTTGAAAGAAATTTGGGCGAAAGAAGTATTCATTCGCCCAAGTATGCAAGAAAATATTTAATTTCTTAAACACGAGTTTTAGAAATTTCTTTTACTTTGTTACAGATGTATTGCACCTCTTCATCGCTCAGACTATGATAAATAGGCAATGACAACACTTGCTGATAATTTTTTAAAGCATTTGGAAAATCATTTACTTTAAGCGAGTATTTATTTTTATAATAACTTAGTAAATGTATCGGTATGTAGTGCAATGATGTGTGAATGCCATGCTCCAAAAGCTCTCTAGCAAAGCCATCACGATTTTTGTTTATCTTAATAATATACTGAGTGTAAATGTGCTCGCGTTTTTTGACAGGGATTGTTATATTGCGGCACTCACCAAGCTCTTTATCATAAATTTTTGCGATCTCTTGTCTTCTTTGTATGAGCTTATCTGTTCTTTCTAGCTGCGCAATAGAAAATGCTGCATTTATCGAGTTTATATCATACTTTAAGCCAATATCTACGACATCATAAATATAACTCAAGCTACCAAATTTATCAATGCCATTTACAAGAGCATAGTTGCGAAGTAATTTTGCTCTTTTATAAATTTCCTCATCATTTGTCGTAAAAAATCCAACCGTTGATATAGGATTTTGTACACGCGAATGTGTCTGGAAGCATGACAAAAAGGAGTCTGAGCCAACTTTTTTACCATTGTATGTTAGTCCCATACCGCGATTTGCATCATCTAAAATTTTTACGCCGTATTTCTCACAAACCGCCGTTATCTCATCCATCCTAGCACTTTGACCTGCGATATGAGAGATAAAAGCACATTTTAATTTTTTGTGATTTTGTTCTTTTAGTACTTTCTCAAGGGCATCTGGGCAGATGTTAAAATCTTCTTCATCAACATCCACAAAAATAGGTTCAGCATCAAAATGTCTAACAGCTTGTGCAATGCTAGGAAAAGCATTTATGGAGCAAATGACCTTATCTCCGCGTTTAGTGTCAAGCGCGCTTAGTGCCAAGTGATGTGCGGCTGCGATATTATTTGTGGTAACTACAAATTTTGCACCAAAATACTCTTTTAACTTCTCTTCAAATCTAGCAACGATATTAGTAGTATTTTCAGAGTGCAAAGCCTCCTCAATAAGCTCACTTTCACGCTCAGTGATAGTTGGTCTATAAAACGGAATCTCTCTCATCTTTAATCCTTTAAATTTTCACTATCAACGGCATTTGTCGTTTAAACCTGTTTGAAACAACTCTATTTTCTATATCCGATACTGCTTTTAATCCAAACTTTTTGATGACTTGCTCCTTGTTATTTTCTAAATTTTCTAAAATCTCATCAATAACAGCATAACTGTAACCTATGTCGCCTTCGTCACTTTGACCATCCCACAAATCAGCCGAAGGTGCTTTGTTGATAAAATTTTTATCAACCCCAAGATGTTTTGCAAATTCAAAAATTTCACTTTTGTAAAGCTCTCCGATAGGATTTATCGCACATGCTAAATCCCCAAATATCGTACCGTATCCAAGCATAAGCTCACTTTTGTTGCTTGTTCCGATAACTAGAGCGTTTATACTAGATGAATAATCATAAAGCAAGCTCATTCTAACTCTAGCTGCTAAATTCCCTTTTCTTAAATTGCTTAAATTTACATCTATCGTTTCGTAAAAGGCATTTAAAATGCCCTCTATGGATAAAACCTTATATTTCATGTTTAGTTTTTCGCATAAATTTAAGGCGTCATCCATATTTTGTCTGTTTGATGATGCTGTTGGCATGATGAGTGCATGAGTTTCATTTGGTTTTGCTCTTGCACACAAAGTCGCTACCACAGCAGAATCAATACCTCCACTAACACCCAACAACAAATTTTTATCTTTAGTTTTATCTTTTAAGCTAAAAACTAAAGTTTCTTCAATCTTTTGATACTCCTTCATTCTTCCTTTGCCTATATTTGCTTCCTTTTGCAAAAATTATACTAAGTAAATTTAAAATTTTTCTTTAAGTTTAAGTAAAAAGATGTAAAATTTTAAGAAATAATAAATTTAAGGTAAAAAATGAGAGTAATACACAAAAGTTTTGGAGATTTTGGCACTAATTGTTACATCGTTACAAAAAATGATTCATCTTTAGTGATAGATCCAGGAGATGGGGCAAAAGAATGGGTTTTACAAAATGCCAAAAATTTAAAAGCCATCCTTTGTACTCATGGGCATTTTGATCATATTTTTGATGCTGGTAAGTTAAAAGATGAGCTAGAAATTCCAGTTTATATTAACAAATTTGATGCTTTCATGTGTGAGAGTGATATTTTTGATTATATGAAAAGTACTTTTGCTCCAGATGTTTTAGTTGATAATGATGAAAATTTTAACATTGATGATTTTTGCATCAAATTTCATCATTTTCCAGGACATACACCAGGCTGCTCGATGATAGAGATAGATGACACGATGTTTAGTGGGGATTTTTTATTTAGAGGAAGCATAGGACGCTGGGATTTTCCTTTTTCAGATAAAAACGAGATGCTAAAAAGCCTAGAAAAGTGTAAAAATTTAAAAGGCAACTTCACGCTTTATCCAGGGCACGGAGAAGGCAGTACACTAGAGGTCGAGCAAAACAATATTGATTATTGGATAGATATAGTAAAAAATAGCTAAAAATTTCGGTGGTATTAATTTCAAATTTCAAGCTTCTAGAATACACTTAATCACTATTAAAAATTTATATTTTTTATAAAGCTAAGACTCAATCAAAAAGGGTAGAGAAATTTTATATGGGATCTATTTTAAATTTTGAAAAGATCCGAGCGAAAACTCGCTCGGATATAATGTTTTAGAAGCTATATTTTGCTTCAAATCTTATACGATTTTGTTTAAAGCTTTCGCTATCTTTTTTATCTTTAGCAGCTGCATACCAAGAAAGGAATGTAAGTTTTTTGCTGTATTTGTAGCTAGCATCAAGATACCATTCGTTTCTTTTTGCTCTCTCTTTACCAAGTGCATAGCTTGTACCTTTACCTTGAGTATATCCAGCACCAAAGCCAAATTTATCTATATCATACCCAGCATTAACAAACCAGTAGTCGTTATTGCCCTTGATGTTATTGTAGTATTGTTGGCCACCACTCATTACACCATTTAAGATCTTAGTTGGGTTGATTAACTGTCCATTTCCATCAATTGATGTAAATGCGATTTTGTCTTTGTTTTTAGCGTCATTTTCTTTGTTTTTAGCGTCAAAGTCTAAATAACCAGCGTTAAGTTTAGCACCAAATAGTTTTGTACCAGCTTGTACTGCCCAGAAAGTTGCGTCAACTACTTTTTTATGATCTGAGTCGCTATAAGCATATTGACCTTTTAAGTTTAGATTCACATCATCAGTTACATTAAAGCTTACACCAGCTTCAGTGCCATAAAGTGTAGCAACCTCTTGGATATTTGTAATTGCTACTTTGAATGATACTGGATCATAGCTACCCATAGCACCTAAATTATAGATATTGCCAGCAGCATCACTAAATTCATCACTGCCAAGTCTTGACAATAATGGGCCATCTATATCTGGGCTTTTAGCTTTATATTTAATGTGTCCAAAAGCATCTTTTTTTGGATCTCCAACTGTTGCAGGAGGAACTGGATCCTTTCTATCTATTTCAGCATCGTTATCAATAGCATCATAAGCAGCAGCTGTTAAAGTAAGACCAGGCACGTCAGTACTTACTACTTTTAGACCAGTGCCAGCTATATCACTATCAATGAAGAAACCTTTGACAAGTTGTTTACCAGCTGTGATAGTAGTATTAGCTACCTTGTAGCCTAGATACATTTCATATACACCAAATGATCCGGTTGTGTTTGTTTTATCTGTGCCAGCTCCTGCATTATCACCAGAACCATCTGTAGCAGAATATCTTAGTCTCAAAACACCAAAGAAGTTATCATCTATTGCAGCTTTAAATGCTGTTTCCATTCTAAAAGCATGGCCAGCACCATTACCTTTTACAGTATCATTAACTTTTGAACTTTTAGTACTATCATTTGTATAACGATATCTTGCAAATCCTGAAAGATCTACATTTTTTATAGCTTCTTCAAGTGGAG
This sequence comes from Campylobacter concisus, assembly GCF_003049705.1. Taxonomy (NCBI): domain Bacteria; kingdom Pseudomonadati; phylum Campylobacterota; class Epsilonproteobacteria; order Campylobacterales; family Campylobacteraceae; genus Campylobacter; species Campylobacter concisus. The sequence continues at coordinate 58,043 of NZ_PIRF01000006.1, read as the reverse complement.
TTGCACTTGCAACGCTTGAAAATGCACCTAAAGCAACCAAAGCAGCTAAGCTAACTTTTGTAATTTTCATCTAAATCTCCTTTTGATAAAAAGTTTTGAAAGGATATTATCATAGAAAATTAATTTTATTGCTTAATTTTTCTTAAAAATTTAAAAAATGTTACCAATTATTTACCAAAATAGGATAATGAGATAAAGATTGTCTTTTTAAAATTTCGTTTTATTTGGGATTAAAAATCAAAAATTTTTACTTACTTTTAGCTATTAGCCTTAGCTTCTTCTCGCTCTTTTTTCTGCCTTATAGCAGCTTCTTTTTGGATATTTTTTTGTTGAGCCAAGAAGATATGCTCTTCAAGTGTGACAAGTTGAAATACTCCTTCAAAAATTTTTATATCTTTAACATATCCAAGCACTTTTACTTCTCTTTTTCTGCTCTCTTCAAATCTTGCTTGCGCGTCAAATTCCACCACGTCACCAAGCTTTAGCGGTCCAAAGAAATTTATTCTAGCCCCGATACTAACGCAAAATTCTTCATTAATGGCTAAAAGAGCGGCATGATTTGCGCCCATAAAAATAAATCCGCTATGAATAAGCCCCTCAGTATCGCACACCATATCATCCGTAGTAAAAAATCTAGTCTTTGCGTGATTTTTTTCAAGTAAAAATGCCGTTCCACTAAAATTTAGCTTTGTTAAAGGAGCTGTTTTTATCTCATTTCTTAGCGGATTTTCATCTTCTGGTAAGATTATTTGTGATTCATCTTTTATATCATAGATATTTTCTTCTGCCATTTTTATCCTTAAATTTTAACTCTAACATATGCTCTTTTTGGCGCTGGGTAGCCCTCGATGGTCTTTGTAATGTCTTCTGGGTCTAAGAAATTTCCAAGACTCTCTCCATCTATCCACTGCGTTTTTCGCTGCTCATTTAGATCAGTCGCCTTTGTTTCAAGTAAGGTAAAATCCCTAAATTTAGCTCTCTCGCACCAGTTTTGAAGTGCCGAGAGTGTCGGTACAAAGTAGATATTTGGAATTTTTGAGTATCTATCCTTTGGACTTAGCGCAAAGTCACCCTCCATATCAATATACATAGTATCTAAAAATAGCTCTCCTCCAGGATTTAGTGCGGTTTTTAGCTCTTTTAGCATCTTGATAGGATCGCTTCTATGATAGATGACACCAAGGCAAAAAATGGTGTCAAATTTCGCTCCAAATTCTGGCAAACTCTCTACTCCAAGAAGCTCGTAAACAATATTTGAGCGGATAAATTTATTTAAAAAAGTAAACTGCAAATATGTATGCATGCTAGGATCAAAGCCAGTTATGCTTTTTGGACTGTATTCAAGCATCTTAAACATATAATATCCATTGTTACAACCCACATCAGCCACACTTTTGCCAGCTAAATTTAGGTGTGAGGCGAGGATATTAAATTTAATAAAACTTTGCCACTCGCTATCTATATATATATCATCAAGTAAAAATGGCCCTTTTCGCCAAGGCTTTAGGCTAAGGGCGAGATCAAAAATTTCATCTTTTTTAGCTTGATCTAAATTTTTAAATTTCACATTTACACTATCTTTTAACTCAAGCTCGCAGTCAAAATTTGCTAAATTTTCTATCCTATTAAAAATTTGCTTTTGTTGCTCGTTAAATTTGCTAAGATCCACGCTATTTCCAGTCGACGATATTGTGCGGACACTCTTTTTGGTAGGTGCCAGTCGCATCATAATACTCTTTACAATCATTATAATATTGAGTAGAAACTCCACGCTCATTCATATAAAGACAACCATTGCAAAATAGCGCTATAAAGCCTAAAAATATAATCTTTTTCATGTGGCAGATTTTATCATAAATAAAAATTTTATGCTAGAATAGCAGGCAGTTTTAGAGCCAAGTTTGGCTAATATTAAGCAAAAAAGGCATTTTATGCAAAGAAGAGATTTTTTTAAATTCAGTAGTTTTTTAGGTGCAGCGAGTCTGCTTCCAAGTGTCACTCTAGCTAGCGACGAGCCAGCAAATCCAGTCGTAAGAAATTTCGATGTAAATTTTAAACACCAGCTGCTCGAAAAGGGCAAAAGCTCAAGAATTTGGTTACCACTTCCACTAAGCACCACTTATCAGCAACTAACTCAAGACTACGTCATAAATACAACCGCTAAAAACGTCTACATTTCAGATACGCTAATACCTACAATGTATGCTGATTTTGAAGAAAATGAGCCAAGACCTATCTTAAATGTGCAGTTTAAAATCCAAACAACAGAGCGCAACACTGACTTTAGTAAGGTAAATTACGATCCAAACGAGAAGGTAGATCCTGCAGTTTTAGAGTTTTTAAAACCAACTTCACACATCCCAACTGACGGCGTCGTAAGAGCAAAAGCGCTAGAGATTATCGGCAATACTAAAGGCGATTTGGAGCGTGCAAAAGCGATCTATACGTGGGTTGCAAACACTATGCAGCGTGATAACAGCATTCTAGGATGCGGCACAGGCGACGTTAAAGCGATACTTGAAAGTGGTAAATTAGTTGGCAAATGCACTGACATAAACTCAGTTTTTGTGGGACTTTGCAGATCAGTTGGCATCCCTGCAAGAGAAATTTTTGGTATCAGGGTTGGTCAGTCTAGATTTTCAGATCAGATGGGTAGCGCAAAAGATGGCGTGGCTAAAATTTCAGGCGGACAGCACTGCAGGGCTGAGTTTTATCTAAAAGGATATGGTTGGATACCGGTTGATCCAGCGGATGTCACAAAGGTAAGACTGGGAGAGAAGCTAACAAATGACGACGCTAAGATCAAAGCTGTTAGGGATTATTGCTTTGGCAACTGGGAGATGTGCTGGATAGGCTTTAACTACGGACGCGACTTTATCTTAAAGCCAACCCCAGAGCAAACTCCGCTAAACAACTTTGGCTATCCATACGCTGAGGTTGATGGCAACACACAAAACTATTATTCGCCAAAAGAATTTAGCTACGACTACGTCTCAACAGAGCTAAAATGAGAGCCTTTTGGCTGATACTAACATCCATAGGTAGTGCTATCGGCGCTACCTTGTGCTGCTTGCCGGCACTTCTTTTCTTGCTTTTTGGCACATCTTTTTCTTTTCTATCTTGGACACAAAATTTATACGAGTACCGCGTCCCTTTAAGCGTAGTGGCCGTCATTTGCTTTGTGATCTCAGGTGTGGCTTTATTTTACAAGCCAAAAAGCTGCAACCTAAGCTATAAAAAGAAAAAATGGATACTTATATATATACTTTTTGGAGTGATTTTGCTTTTACTCCTTACATATCCCGAGCTTTTAGGAGAAATTTATGCGTAAAATTTTAGTTTTAGCCCTTTTAGTGGCTGCAAGCTACGCTGATAAAAAGATAGAAATTTCAGTACCTAGCATGCACTGTCCGCTTTGCACGGCGATAGTGCGAAAGGCTGCACTTAGCGTTGAGGGCGTAAAAAAAGCAGACGTATCGCTAAAAGAGCGAAAAGCTGTCGTTATAGCAGATGACAAGGTCGATGAAAAAGAGCTTTTAAAGGCGGTCGATGCGACTGGCTATAAGGGCGAGATAAAATAAATTTACGGAGGCAAATATGTCAAAGAGTGAAATTTTAAAGAAATTTGAGACACTTTCTGCGATACCACACTGCAGTTATGAGACCGATAAGATGCGTGATTTTCTAGCTAGCTATGCAAAAGATAAGGGCTGTGAGGTCGCAGTCGATAGCTTTGGCAACATTCATGCGTTTAAAGGCAAACCAAAAATTTGCTTGCAAAGCCACTACGATATGGTCTGCATGGGCGATGCTCCAAAGATCGAGATAGTTTACGGTGATGATGGCTACATGAGAGCCAAAAACTCATCTCTTGGCGCAGATAATGGTATCGGCGTAGCTATCATGATGCAGATGATAAGCGAATTTGACGACATTGAGTGCCTCTTTACAAACAATGAAGAAGTCGGCATGATCGGAGCCACTGGCTTTAGTGGCGAGTTAAAAGCCGACAAGCTTTTAAATTTAGACAGCGAAGAGGACGATAGAGTCACTATCGGCTGTGCTGGTGGTGTAAATTTATTTGCCACCATCTCGCTTAATAGCAAAAAAACAAAAGAGAGCACGCTTTATGAAGTAAAAGTAAGTGGGCTTCCTGGCGGACACTCTGGCAACGAGATACATAAAAATATCCCAAATGCGATCAAGATTTTGGCGGCATTTGTGACTAAAAATGGCTGTAAGCTTGTCAAATTTGAAGGTGGCGAGCGAAGCAACTCTATCCCAAGTGGCGCAACTGCACTGGTTCTAAGCGATAAAGAGCTAAAAAGTGAGTGTGAAAATTTAAGCGTGAAAAAGCTTGGCATGGGAGATGAAATTTTAGAAAATGGCGAGAAAATTTTAGCACTAATCAATTCATTTTCACAAGGCGTAAGAGCCTATAACTGCGAGCTAGGCATACCACAAGATAGTGTAAATCTCTCACTTGCAAAGATCAAAGATGATGGCACACTTGAAGTGGAGTTTTTCGCAAGGTCAATGAGCAAAGATGGGCTAAATAGAATGGAATTTGAAATTTCTGAGCTTGCAAAAGCGCTTGGCTTTGAGGTCATCGCAAAAGATAGAAATCCTGCTTGGAAGCCTATAAATGATAAATTTGCAAACGACATCCTAGAGGAGCTAAAAATTTATAAGCCAAATGCAAGGATAACAGCCGTTCACGCCGGACTCGAATGTGGCGTGCTTTTGGAGAAAAAAGCGGGTCTTAGCGCTTGCTCAATAGGACCAAACATCCACTCACCTCACTCAATAAGAGAATGCTGCGAAGTTGAATCTGCGCTTTTTATAGAAAAAGTCGTTCGCGGTATCGTTAAAAAATATAACTCATAAAAAATAAAATTTGCTAGAAATTTCTAGCAAATTTTATCTATCAAATAGGCTAAGTCAAATTTACCCGCAAACTCGAGCAATTTTAGACTATTTCCCAAACTCATAAACGATCTTGCCACTTTTTATCGTAGTAGTCGCTGCGCCTTTTAGCTTTTTGCCAAAAAGCGGAGAATTTATAGATTTTGAGCGGTTTATCTTTTCATCATAAACGTAATCGATCTCAGGGTCTATCACAGCGACGTCAGCTAGCATGCCCTCGGCAAGTCTGCCTTTATCTTTTAAATTTAGCATTTTAGCCGCATTTGTCGATGTTAGCTCCACCATGCGCTCTAGGCTTATGACGCCCTCATTTACGAGCTTTAGCGTAAGTGGCACAAGAGTTTGAAGACCAATGATACCAAATGGCGCCTTGTCAAATTCCACTATCTTTTCATCTGTGTGGTGCGGGGCGTGATCGGTGGCGATAACGTCTATAAGACCGCTTTTTAGTGCCTCTCTTACTGCTTTTACGTCGCTTATCTCACGAAGTGGTGGCGACATTTTGAAATTTGTATCGTAGGCATTTTTCAAAATTTCATCGTCGCTAAAGCTAAAGTGGTGTGGTGTCGCCTCACATGTGATGTTTATGCCCTCTTTTTTGCCCATTTCGATGATCTTTAGCGAGTATTCCGAGCTTACGTGAGCGATGTGGATGTGCGCTTTAGTGAGCTTTGCAAGTAGCATATCACGGCTCACTGCGATCTCCTCTTTCTCCCTCGCCATGCCGCGAAGTCCTAGTATGGCCGAGACCTTGCCCTCGTGCATGACGCCCTGTCTGCAAAGCGAGCAGTCCTCTGAGTGGCTTATACAAAAGCTACCAAACATGCTTGAGTACTCAAGTGCCGCTCTCATCACGCTTGAGCTAGTCACTGGTAGGCCGTCATCACTAAATGCAACTGCTCCAGCCTCTACAAGATCGCCCATTTCAACGATCTCGTTGCCGCCAAGCCCTTTGCTGATGGCTGCAATTGGCAAAAGATCGATCAGCCCGCAGTTTTTAGCCTTTTCTATCATCGCTCTTGTGATTGAAGCGTTGTCATTTACTGGGTTTGTGTTGGCCATGCAAAGGCAGGTTGTCACTCCTCCAGCTACGGCTGCCTGCGAGCCTGAGATGATATCGTCTTTGTACTCTTGGCCAGGATCGCGAAAGTGCACGTGCATATCGATAAGTCCTGGCATGACTAGCTTATTTGTGGCGTCGATGACCTTATCAGCCTCAAATTTCTCACTTCCGATTTTGGCTATTTTGCCGTTTTCTATTAGGATATTTGCCTTAAATTTCTCGTCGCTATTTACGATAGTGCCGTTAATTATTGCTATTTTCATCGTTAGCCCCTATTTTTTGCAAGCGTATTTAGTATCGCCATTCTTATAGCAACGCCGTTTTCAACTTGATTTAGTATGACTGAGTGCGTACCATCAGCCACGTCTGAGTTTAGCTCTACACCCCTATTTATCGGTCCTGGGTGTAGCACGATCGCGTCAGGCTTTGCTAGCTTTATCCTATTTTTATTTAGTCCAAAGAATTTCGAGTACTCTCTCGAGCTTGGAAATGCCACGTCCGCACCGCCACGCTCTAGTTGGATGCGAAGCATGATGATGACGTCGCTACCCTCGCAAGCCTCATCCATATTTTTGCAAATTTGAGACTCAAAGACCTCAGCATCTTTTGGCATCATCATCCTTGGCGCGAAGAGCTTTAAATTTATGCCAAATTTCTTCATCGCCCAGATGTCTGACCTTGCCACGCGGCTTCTAGCGATGTCGCCGATGATCGCTACATTTAGGTTTTTATCCAAAATTTTGCCATGCTCTCTTAGCGTGAAAAGATCAAGCAAGGCTTGGCTTGGGTGCTCATTTGTACCGTCCCCTGCGTTTACGACGCTAGCCTCTGTTCTATCAGCTGCAAATTTTGCCGCTCCAGAGCTTGGATGACGAAGCACGATGATGTCAGTTCTCATAGCAGCCATGTTATTCATCGTATCATTTAGGCTCTCGCCCTTTGTCACGCTTGAGCTTGATGAGCTGAAATTTATCGTATCAGCTCCAAGTCTCTTTGCTGCAATCTCAAAGGATGTCCTAGTTCTTGTCGAGTTTTCATAAAATGCGTTGATCGTGGTCTTTCCACGAAGATAGTCATTTTTTTTCACTTGGCTTAAATTTAGCTCCTTAAACTCTTTCGCCGCGTCTAAAAAATATAAAATTTCTTCTTTGCTAAGCTCTCTAGTTCCTATCAAATCTTTATGTTTGTAGCCCATTTTAAGCCTCTTAAATTTATTTTGCTACGAAGTCGCAAGCTGGTTGGTAGCCGTTATCACAAGCTTTTTTAAATAAAGCCTTTGCTTTTTCTTCGTTCTTTGCTTCGTTTGCGTCTTTATCTTTTACAAGGCCATAAGCGATCATTTCGCCTAGTTTTTCGCAAGCCATGCCTTCGTTTTCGTCACACATTTTTGTAAAAATTTTCTCAGCCTGAGCTCTATCTTTTGCTACGCCGTCGCCGTTAAATAGCATGATCGCATTCATCGTGCAAGCTTTTTTCTCTCCCTCTCCGCAAGCCTTATTAAAATAAAGATAAGCTTCATTAAAATTTTTCTTTGCATAAAGCTCGTTTGCTTTGTCTAAATTGTCATTTGCCATAGCATTTAACGCAAAAACTGCTGCCACTAAAACTAAAATTTTCTTCATTTTCTTTCCTTATTTAAATAATTTTGAATGATGTTTTTTCATATATTCAACTATCTCTATGACCTCGTCGCTACCGCTAGCGTCTGAATTTTCTAACGCATCATCGATGCACTCAACATAAAGATTTGCCGCCTCTTCAAGTTTGTCTTTTTTTACTCCAGCATAGTAGAACATCGCCTCAAGCACCATACTAAGCTCATAGCTAAGTTCTTCTACGCTTACCTCTTCTTCTTTCATATTTCCTCCTGTGTTTTTTTAGTTATTAGATCTACTATCTGGGCTTTAATCGGCTCGTAGCTAAAGCCATCTTTGAAATTTGCGAATAGCCCACCGCTTGCATTTACGTGTCCGCCACCACCAACTAGATGCTTTGCCATGGCACTAACGTCAAGCTTGCCATTTGCGCGAAAACTTAGCGTTTTTTTATTTGTCACGTCGATAAAGAAGTCAAATTCAGGATTTGCCACTAAAAAGTCGTTGCCAATAACTGAAACGTTGCCAATATTGTAGGTTAAAATTCCTTTATGATCTTTATAGCTTATGCTAAATTTCTCTTTATTTTCACTAAGTTTTTTTACGACGTAGTTTGAGATAAGATTACTTAACGTATCGTCTTTATCCTCTTTGAAAAATGACTTTTTAATAGCATGCACCTGCATATCAAGGCCAATATAGTCGTTTTTTTCGTTAAAAAATTTACTCGCTTCTTTTAGGACGTGATCCATATAGAGGTTGTTTTCGGCTTCAAACATCACCTTGTTTATCTCTTTAGCGTTTGCTACAAGTCCCAAGCAGACTTTGCCCATCTCAAAATTTTTATCATCTTTTAGCCAGATATCCACAGCATTTACGACGTCGCTAAAAATTTCAAGCTCTTTGTTTTTGCCAAAAATTCCTGCAAAAAAGTCGTAAGTGATCTTTGTGGCGCACCTTGAACTATCCAAAAAATACCATGAGTAAGCGCTCGCGCACTCGGCACCGCTTTGGTGATGATCTAGCAAAAATAGCTTTATATTTTTACCCTCTATCATCTCAGTAAAGCTCTCGCACTGAGCTAGAGTTAAATTTAGATCAGTGATCAAGATAATGTTTTTATCATCATTTGAGACATCTATCTCAGATAAAATTTGAGCAAATTTATCATCTATCTCTCTGCCGTAGTTTGAGTTTAGAAATTTCACATCTTTGAAGTAAAAATTTGTTATGTATTGCGCGCCGTATCCGTCAAGATCGGTGTGCGAGAGGTGATAAATTTTCATCGTTTTCCTTTATAAATTTTCTATTTCTATGACGCCAACCGTTTCAAATGGCGTATTTGCCGAGATTTCAGCAAAGCTTAGCACCACGATGTCGATGGCAAAATTTGCGCAGATATTTGCTATAAATTTTCTTAGGCTTGGCTCCACGCAAAGCACCATTTCGCCGTGCTGACTCATCGGACGTTTCTCTTTTTCATGTCTTAGTGCCTGAACGATCGCTGAAGTTTGAGCCACATTTATCATAAGGTGATGCGCGCCGTCTTTATACTGCACCGCGTCCATAAGCTTTTGCTGCGCAGCACTATCTAAAATGTAAAAATTTAGCTGACCTTTCTCATCGACATAAAGCGAGGTGATGACACGTGAGAGCGCTGCACGAACGTGCTCGATGATCATATCTAGGTTTTTACTAACCTCGGCGATATCACTAATAGCCTCAAGTATACTAAGCAGGTCTTTGATCGGAATATTGTCTTTAAGCAGCGTTTTTAAGACCTTTTGGATCAAATTTATAGGTGCGATTCTTAGCGTATCCTCTACTACAACTGGGTAATCGATCTTTAGCTTGTCGAGCAAATTTTGCGTCTCTTGGCGAGTCAGAAGCTCGGATGCATTTTGCTTGATAAGCTCGCTCATATGCGTTGAGATGACGCTTGCAGGATCAACTATCGTGTAGCCACTAAGTATGGCGTCCTCTTTGACGCTAGCATCGATCCAAAGTGCATCTAGTCCAAAAGCTGGCTCTTTTGTTGGAATTCCCTCGATATCCTCACTCACAAGACCACTATCCATCGCTAGAAATTTATCCGCGTAAATTTCACCCTGACCGATTACGATGCCTTTTAGCTTAAAGCGATACTCATTTGGTGGGAGTTGAAGGTTGTCGCGGATCCTTATCTTTGGCATCAAAAAGCCAAGGCTTGAAGCGATATTTCGCCTCATGGCACGAATTCTCTCAATGAGATCCACGTCAGCTAGCTTTAGCAAGCCATATCCTAGGTCGAGCTCTAAAATTTCAAGCTTCAAGATATCATTTATCTTTGTCTCTTCTTCTCTTGCTATCTCTTCATCGCTTTTCTTTGGAACCTTAGCAGCGGTGCCACTTGTCGCACTAGCTCCTGCGGCACCAGGCACACCTGCTCCAGCCTTTTTAGAAGCAGCTTTGTCTTTTGGTGCAAGGTTTAAATTTAATCCACCATCTTTGGTCTGCTTAATGATGTAGCCAAGCCCCAAAAATAGTACTGCAATAAAGCCAAGAGAAAGAGTCGGAAGTCCTGGGACAAGGGCAAACATAAATAATATGAAGCCCACTATTAGCAAGGTTTTATAATCCCCTAATAGCTGATTTAGCGTACCTTCTGCAAAGTCCTCATCGTCCTTGCTGGCCCTTGTGATGATAATGGCTGTCGCTGTTGAAGTAATAAGTCCTGGGATCTGGCTCACAAGACCGTCACCGATAGTCAGGATCGTATAGTACTGAGCCGATGTCGCCATATCAAGGCCGTGTTGAAATGAGCCGATAGCAAAGCCGCCGATGATGTTAATTATAGTGATGATGATGCCAGCGACGGCATCACCTTTTATAAATTTAGACGAACCATCCATTGCGCCGTAAAAATTTGCCTCACCGATGATGGCTTGGCGTCTTTCACGCGCTGTTTTTTCATCAATCAAACCTGCGTTTAAGTCCGCATCTATCGCCATTTGCTTACCTGGCATCGCATCAAGTGTAAAACGCGCTTGCACCTCGCTCACACGGGTTGAGCCCTTTGTTACGACCATAAAATTTATGAGAACCAAGATACAAAAGACGATGGTGCCGATGACAAAGTTGCCGCCAACGACGAAATTTCCAAAGCTTGAGATGATCTCACTGACCGCTTCTGGGCCATTGTGACCTTCGCTTAAGATCATACGCGTGGTTGCGATATTTAGCGAGAGGCGAAAAAGCGTAACGATAAGAATTAGCGTCGGAAATGTACTAAGATCGGTTGGTTTTGGCACATAAATCGAAATTAAGATTATAAGCACAGAAATCGAGATCGAAAGTGCCAGGAAAAAGTCAAGCACCGCACTTGGAAGCGGTACGATAATGATAGCAAGGATGGCAACAATGATACCAACAATGCTAAGACTTTTAAACTTAACAATTGGCGCAAGAAACGGCGCAACAAGAGTTAAGATATTATTTTTTTGCTTTGCCAAGTCTACTTCTTAACGATGTCACTTAGTTTTATCGCATCAAGCATCTCGTCGATCTTGCCTTGAAGACCACTAAACATCGACCAAATTTGACAGCTCGAGGCTTTATTTGACGGGCAGCCATCCGCAGAAGATGAGCACTCAAAGACGTTAAGTTCACGTTTTTCAGCGCACTCTATTATCTTTTTTATGCTTAAATTTTCAGGTTCGTTATTTAGCGCGAAACCGCCATTTGCCCCTTTAAACGACTTTAAAATTCCATCTTTTGCAAGATTTTGTAAAATTTTGGCTAAAAAGCTTTTTGAAATTTTAAGTTCATTTGAAATTGTATCAACATCAACCGGAGATGATTTTTGTGATATTAAAATAAGTGAAAGTAGAGCGTATTCGCTTGCCTTTGTAAAAAGCATTTATCTTCCTTAAGTCTTTAAATAGCCCTAATTTTATTAAATTTTTACTGCATTTTTCATTAATTTTTAAAAAGCGTAGTTTTATCTAACTTTATGTTTTAAATGCTATAATCGCTCTTCCAAAATTCACCAATCAGGAGGTCATTATGGCTTTGGATTCGGCTAAAAAAGCTCAAATAGTTGCGAAATTCGCTAGAAAAGAGGGAGATACAGGCTCTCCAGAAGTTCAAATAGCTCTTTTAACAGCTAGAATAACTGAACTTACAGAACACCTTAAAATTTTCAAAAAAGACTTTTCATCACGCTTAGGTCTTTTAAAACTAGTTGGTCAAAGAAAAAGACTTTTAAAGTATCTTAAAAACAAAGACTACACTACATATTCAAAACTAATCTCTGAGCTTGGCTTAAGAGATAAATAATCCATCGGAGAGCAATCTGCTCTCCTTACTAAATTTCATTTATCCGTATTTTTTATTCAAAAATTTACAGCTCAATTTTAAAATTTCCCATCTTTAGTATTAATTTATCTACTCACAATATGACTAACCTTTTTAAATAAAGTAAAATTAGAATTAATTTCTTCATTTTATATAAAAAGCTAAATCTCTATATCTTTATTTCTTTTATAATAAATTTATCAATTTTAAATAAATTTTAAAGTCCCTAAATAATTGACTTTAGTAGAATTAAATTAATTTTAACTTAAATTAAAAATTTATTTTTATAGATAAAGAATTTTTATTAAAGATTAAGAATTCGGCTAGTAATATTACCCATATATAAATATGCAAATATTGCATAGCAAAGGAGAAAATAATGAAAGAAGGCAAAGTCATCTGTCCTTATTGTGGGACAGGCTGTCAAGTAACCTTGCATGTGGAAAACAATGTCGTTCGTGCCGCCACTGGCGTTGAAGACAATCCAGTCAATCAAGGAAATTTATGTTTAAAAGGCTTTTATGGCTGGGATTACGTTGCAAGTCCAGATAGACTCACAAAACCATTAATTAGAAAGAAAAATGGCGTATTTTCAAAGGATGGTGATTTTGAGGAAGCCAGCTGGGACGAGGCGCTTGATCTTGTCGTAGAAAAAATGAAAGAAACCAAAGCAAAATATGGTCCAGACGCATTAGCTGGAAATTTCTCAGCACGTTGTACACTTGAGGACAACTACGTTGCTCAAAAACTAATGCGCGCAGTAATTGGCACAAATAACGTCGATCACTGCGCTAGAATTTGACACGCTCCGACAGTAGCAGGACTTGCTAAAACAATCGGAAACGGAGCTGCCACAAATAGCTTTACAGAGATTGGCACTTATAGTAACTGTATATTAATGATAGGCTCAAACCCAGAAAATGGTCACCCAATCGCAGCTATGCACATCCAAAGAGCGCTAAACCGCGGTGCAAAACTGATCGTTATCGACCCTATTAAGACTGAGTTTGCAAGTAGAGCCGATATCCACTTGCAGCTAGAGCCTGAGCACAACATCCCTGTTATAAACGCGCTTCTTTATACTATCATCGAAGAAGGCCTTGTAAATGAAGAATTTGTAAGAGATCACACAATAGGCATTGAGTATGTCAAAGAAGCTGTAAAAGACTATGCTCCAGAGGTCGTGGCTAAATACACAAGGCTAAATCCAGAGGATATCAGAGCAGCTGCTAGAATGTACGCTACCACAAAGCCAGCTGTCATCACTCACGGTATGGGCGTAACTCACTTTAACCACGGCGTTGGCGGAGTTTGCGATGTGTCAAATTTATTCTTGATCACCGGCAACATCTGTGAGCTTGGCACAGGCGACTTACCACTAAGAGGCCAAGAGAATGTTCAAGGCTGCTGCGATATGGGCGTTTTGCCAAATATCTTCCCAAATCTTGGCTCAGTCACTGATCCAGAGCAAAGAGCTTGGTTTGAAAAAATGTGGCACCTAGAACCTGGATTTTTGAGCTCAAAAATAGGCGTTCACAAAACCGAAGTACCTGATGCGATCCTTGATGGCAAAGTGCATTTCTTCTGGACTATCGGCGAAAATCCGGTCATCTCTGAGCCAAATACAAACCACTTCCTAAAAGGTATCGCTCATGTTGATTTCTACGTCGTGCAAGATCTATTCTTAACTGAGACTTCACTAAAAGCTGACGTCATACTTCCAGGCGTTGCAAGTAGCGAGAAAGAAGGACTTTATACAAACGCAGAGCGCCGCGTACAGCACAACGAAGCAGTCATCACACCTCCAGGAGATGCTAGACAAGACTGGTGGATCGTTTGCGAGATCGCACGTCGTTTAGGAGCAACTGAGGGCTTTAACTTCAACTCACCAGAAGAAATTTGGGAAGAAGTTAGAAAATGCGACCCAAGACGATATGGCGGTATGAGTTATTATCGTATCAAAAAATATCACGGACTACATTGGCCATGTCCAAATGAAGATGACATGGGTGGTCAAAGCCTCTATCTTGATAAGAAATTTTTCACACCTGATGGCAAAGGTCGTTTTGTGCCATGCCTCTTTGTGGATAAGGCCGATAAGATCGAGAGCGCAAAACTTGAGTTTGCTAAGAAGATGAATATGTCGCCTGAGTATCCTATCATGGCTGGCTCAGTCGATGAAAAGACTGACGATGAGTATCCGATACAGCTTCTAACCACTAGAAAGGTCTATCAATACACAGTTGGCACTATGACAAGACGCTCACGAGCGATCGAAGAAGGCGGAGATAGCATCGGACCTATCGCCGAAATGAATCCAGCACTTGCAGCAAGATACGGACTAAAACAAGGTGACTTTATCAAAGCTTGGAGTAGATACGGCTACATCGTCGTAAAAGCTGAAGTGACTGACATCGTGCCTGATGGCATCATACAGATGACTTTCCACTACTGGGAGAGCTCTTGCAACGAGCTAACAAGCAGCGGTTGGGACTACATCAGTAAGACTCCGACATTTAAAGCAGCTATCCAGATCAAAAAGATCGATGAAGAGGAATTTTTACGAGTTCGCGAGCTAAAACGCGAGAAATTCCAAACTTCAAAGATCATCTACGACGACTTCCACCACCACGGAAACGCAGCGATAAATGAGTAAATTTAGCGGGAAATTCCCGCTAAATTTCTTTACTACCAAATTTCATAATCCAAAAATTTTGACATTGCGAAGCCAAAAAATCTAAATTTTAACTTCACTGTTTGTAGTTAAATTTTATATTAAACACAAAAGCAGATATTTTTAAATTTATTTAAACGCCAAAAAGCTCATAAAATTTCCCCATTTAAATGTGCTCTCGACACGCTTAAAGCCAGCATTTAGGGCTAAATTTCTATTTTCTTCTTCGGTATATGGCACCAACACGTTTTCAAGCGCCTCTCTTTTTTGGGCGATCTCATAGCGTGAGTAGCCTTGCGCCTGCTTGTAGTCCTCGTAAATTTCTATGACGCTTTTAGTAAGTTTTTTATCTTCAAAGATGATCTTTTCACTAAATAAAAAGACTCCATTTTCATTTAGTCCGTTATAAATTTTTTGCACTAGATCTGCCCTTTTTGGTGGTCTGATAAACTGCAAAGTATAGTTTGCCAAAACTGCATCAAAGCCCGCTAGCTCACACTTTAAAATATCATCAAGCAAAAATTTTATCTTTGCTCCATAAGCTTTTGCCTTATTTTTGGCATTTGCTAGCATAGCTTCAGAGTTATCCACGCCACTTAGCACGAGGTCGTTTCTAAGGTTATTTAGTAAAAGCAAGCTATTTGCCGTCGAGCAGCCAAGATCGCATACGCTTGCATCTTTTGGCAAAATTTTAGCTAGCAGCTTTGCGTTTAGATTTGAGCTCACATCGTAAAATGGCACCGAGCGCGAGATCATATCATCAAAAACGCTCGCCACAAAGTCATCAAATTCAAACTGCTTGCTTATAGGCTCTTTAAAAATTTCATCTCTCATATACCAGCTCCATATCCGTCAAAGTATCTCATCGTCTCTCCAAAGAAAAGATCGCACACGCCCACACACTGCCTAGCCTCGTTTATATCGTGCTTTATCTGCTCTTTTAGCTCGCTAAGATTATTAAATTTTTTATTATCTCTTAGGCGTTTTATGAAGCAAACGGCAACGTGCTTCGTTACTTTTGGCGCGACCTCGTCTAAGATGTGCGTCTCGACACTAAAATTTCCATCCGTGCTAAGCCTGTTGCCTATAAAAGTGACCGAGCCATATGTGTATGAGCCCATCCTAGTTCTTGTCGCATAGACGCCCTCGCGCGGCAAAAGATAGCTTTTGATCTCTAAATTTAGCGTTGCAACTAGCTCCTTTGCACCGATGCCCTGCCCTTTTATCACATTGCCCTCAATCGAGTACTCCCTGCCTATTAGCCTGTTTGCCTCTTCGATGTTACCTTGGCGTATCAGCTCTCTGATGGATGAGCTATGCACGCCCATGCCGTCATAACAAACCTCATCAACGACCACTACCTCGCCATCAAAAATTCTTTTCAGATCGTGCTTGTCCCACGCTCTGTTTCTGCCAAATCTAAAATCAAAGCCAACAACGATCTTTTTTAAATTTTTAAAATCATGTTTTAGCAATGTGATAAATTCCTCACCACTAAGCCCTTTAATGGTGTCAAAATCATACAAAAAGCAAGGATAGTTTGAGTACTCCGCTCGCTTTAGCTTTGGCGTGATGTTGGCTTTATTTTTATCGATCACGACAAGTCCGCCAAACTCGCCTAGCTGCTTTAAAAGCTGTTTATGCCCTCTATGCACGCCGTCAAAGTGCCCGATCGCAACGGCAGTGATGTTATCTTTTGTTAAAAGCGTAGAAAAATTCGGCATTTCCCTCTTTCCCTTTTACTTCGCACTCTTTGCAAGCTATCATTTTAAATCCTAAGCCATTAGCCATCACTTCAAACCTCTTCATTGCTAAATTTATAGCTTTCATATCAGTGACGACGCCTTTTTTATTTCGTTTTACGCCAACACCCACTTCAAATTGTGGCTTAAAAAGCGTGATAATGAGCGAATTTGTGCTTGCTAAATCGCCTATGGCTGGCAAAATTTCAACCAACGAGATAAAGCTAACATCGCAAGTTATTAGATTAAATTTATCTTGATCTTGCTTGGCAAACTCTCTTATATCGGTCTTTTCATAAATTTTTACTCGCTCATCGCTTCTTAGACTGGCATCTAGCTGATCAGTGCCCACATCCACACCAGTCACGCTTTTTACGCCACGCTCAAGCAAAATTTGCATAAAGCCACCAGTTGAACTGCCGATATCAAGTGCATTTTTGCCAGCTAGGTCAAATTTCATCGCCTCCAAAAAGCTCTTTAGCTTCAAAGCTCCTCGCCCAACGTAAATTTCATCAAGCAGCGAAATTTTAGCCTCACTAACCTCGCTTGAAACCTTGGTGCAAATTTCGCCGTTTGAAAGCACCTTGCCAGATTTAATTAGCTCGCTCGCCTTGTTTCTACTGATATTTAAAACGCTTGCGACATAGTTATCAAACCTCAAGTTTTAGCCTCTCATATTCGCTCTCATCGATCACTCGCACGCCTAGCTCATTTGCTTTTTCTAGCTTACTGCCAGCCTCCTCGCCGGCTAAGACAAAGTCCGTTTTTTTAGAAACTGAGCTTGAAACCTTTGCACCAAAACTCTCAAGCTCCGCCTTTATCTCATCTCTTGGGCGACTTAGCGTGCCAGTTATCACGACCGTTTTGCCACTTAGCGCATTTGAGATGCTCTGCGCCTGCGTCACGCTTGGCTGCACGATCTGGCTAAGGGCTAAAATTTCTGCTCTATTTACCTCGGCAAAGTCTATCAAGCTGTTTGCCATCTCCACGCCAAAGCCCTCAAGCGAGACAAGCTCTTCAAAACTAGCATCAAGCCAGCCCAGCCCAAAACTACTTGCTAGCTTTTTAGCTGCCACTTCGCCAATGTGCTCGCAGCCAAGCCCCGTAATGAAGCGCGCTAGCTCCACACCTTTACTGGCTTCGATAGCGTTTAAAAGGTTATTTACCTTTTTCTCCTTAAATCCCTCAAGCACCATGAGATCATCAAATTTAAGGCCGTAGATATCTTTTATGCAAGAGATCAGTCCCTTATCAAATAACAAATTTACGATCGCATCGCCAAGGCCGTCTATATTTAGGCATTTTTTCGATGCGTAGTGAATTATTGAGCCAACCACTCTTGCCCTGCAGCTTAAATTTTGACACTTTACAAAGACCCCTTCATCAAGTAGGTGCGAGCCACAAACTGGACAAAATTTTGGCCTATCTATCGCCTCTTCGCTGCCATCGCGCCTATCCTTATAAACCTTTGTTATCTTTGGTATAACATCACCTGAGCGGATGATGCCGATATAGTCGTTTTTC
The DNA here is from genome assembly GCF_003049705.1 of Campylobacter concisus. Taxonomy (NCBI): domain Bacteria; kingdom Pseudomonadati; phylum Campylobacterota; class Epsilonproteobacteria; order Campylobacterales; family Campylobacteraceae; genus Campylobacter; species Campylobacter concisus. The sequence goes on along the minus strand of NZ_PIRF01000006.1, from coordinate 40,184 downwards.
ATGACACCAAGGCGCTCTATTTCATCAAAGTTATGAAGCGTGGCTGATTTTACATTAGCTCCATCGATATTTACCTCGTCAAGCACGCCAACAGGCGTTACTACGCCACTTCTGCCAACCTGAAGTGCGACATCTTTTAGCCTAGTCACCTTTTCAATAGCTGGAAATTTAAACGCCACCATAAATTTTGGAAATTTAACCGTATAGCCCAGCTCTTCACAGCGCGCAAGGTCGTTTACACGTATCACCATTCCATCCATCATCACGCTCTTTGAGTCACGATTTGCTAAAAGCTCGTTGTATGCAGCCTCAAGCTCATCTTTTGTTAAAATTTTAAAAAAATCATCTCTTTCAAAGCCAAGATCACGCACAAATTTCATCACCTCGCTGTGATCTTTTAGCCCAAGAGTATGCTCGCCCACGCCCCAAGGTATGAAAAGTAGCTTTCTTTTTGCAGTTACCGCGCTATCAAGCTGTCTTAGGCTTCCGGCAGCTGCATTTCTAGGGTTTGAAAGCGGCGCCTCGCCATTTTTTGCGCGCTCTGCGTTTAGAAGCTCAAAATCTTCTTTTTTTATAACGACCTCGCCCCTGATTTCAATTAGCCCTTTGTAATCAATGCTCTTTAAAACAGAATTTATCGTCTTTGCATTTTGCGTCACGTCCTCGCCCGTAACGCCATCACCCCTAGTAATTGCCCTAACCAAAACGCCGTTTTCATAAAGCAAATTTAAGCTCGCTCCATCAAATTTTGGCTCAGCCACAAAGGTCAAATTCTCTTTATCGCCACGCTTTAGCCACGCATCAAGCTCGGCTAGATCAAAAATATCTTCCATACTCCACATGCGTTTGATGTGATTAGCCTTACTAAAGCCCTCTTTTACGGTGCCGCCCACGCGTTTTGTAGGTGAAAAGATAGAAATTTCGCTTGGATTTGCCTGCTCATAATCAAGCACCGCGTGATATAGCGCGTCGTATTCCTCGTCGCTTGCAAGTGGCTCGTCATCGTCGTAGTAGGCCTTTGCCCACGCATTTAGCGTCTCTACCGCTCTTTCATACTCTTGTTTTGTCATTTTTGCTCCAAATTTACACCGCATTTTATCTTAAACATACTTTATAAATGATCTAAATTTAGCTCTCTGGCGTCACATAAATGGACATTTTTATAGACCTTTACTATCTCATCCCTCACCCTCATCAGCGCAAAACCAAGTAAATTTTACCCTCGCCACTTCGTAGGATTTTGCGCATTTTCATCGCTTGCAGCCAAACCTATGCCCCAAATTTTATCAACTGGGCTTGCCTCAACCAAAATTTTATCCTTTGTCGAGAGCAAAAACTCTCGCAAAGGGGCATTTTGGCTAAATTTTAGATAGCTCGCATTTAGCACGACGCTAAATTTGACCTCGTCCCAGACCTTAACGTCAAAGCCTCGCACCTGCCTACCAAGCGCCTTCATCTGCGCTGGATCTTTGGCAGATAAAATTTGCTCCAAAGCCTCTTTATCGCCAAAGCACTCAGCCTTTTTAGCCTTGCACTCTACCAAAGCGTGGTTTGCTTCATCGCCTCGTGTATATCAAAAAGCTGCTTGTGCTCGGCCACATCGTGCGTCCTAATGATCTGCGCACCATTTTCATAAGCTTTTAGGTGCAGATAGAGCGAGCCTGGCAAGCGCTCCTTAACCTCGCTTTTATAGTAGTGATTTATGACTGATTTGCGGCTAGCGCCGACTAGCAGCGGGCAGTCAAATTTCAAAAAATGCTCCAAATGCTTAATAAGCAGCAAATTTTGCTCAGCCGTCTTGCCAAAGCCAATACCCACATCAAGTACTAGTTTTTTGGAGCCAAGCTCCTTTGCTAGGGCTATCTTTTGCTCAAAAAAGTCCGCTATCTCGCCGATTAAGTCGTTATATTTTGGCGCAACCTGCATGGTGGCTGGATCGCCTTGCATATGCATCATGCAAAACTCAGCGTCATATTGTGCCGCAAGCGTGGCGAGTGAAGCATTTGCCGTGATGTCATTTATCATTTTAAAGCCGTGATTTAGAGCAAATTCTAAACAATACTCATCAAAGCTATCAAGGCTAAATTTCGCCTTTTCATGTAAATTTAGCTTGTAAATTTCCTCCACAATATCTTTTATGCGCCTAAATTCCTCTTCACGTCCGCAATACTGGCTCCCTGGCCTTGAGCTAACGCCGCCAAGGTCGATGTAGTCTGCACCTACTTCTATCATATATTCTATTTTTGAAATACCATTTTGCGTATTTATGCGGCTTTGTTCGTTAAAGCTATCTGTGTTTATATTTGCAACTCCCATTATAAGAGGCTTTGTTGGCTTTATAAATTTTGTCTCTAAAAAGGCTGCTAAATTTTTAAGTCCAAAGTCTTGCAACTTCTCTTTTTTAGCTAACTGCCTAAGCTGCGCATCTGTCGCCATTAGCAAGGCTTTATTTAGACTTTCACGCCCTAAAATCGTATCTTTATGCGTCACAAGCTCAGCTCCAACACTTAATGCATCTTGCTTTAATATATTTGCCGCTGGGGTTTTTATCTCATCTATAAATATAAAATTTATCTCGCTCTTTTCATGCATGAGCTTCGCGCCACCCGGACTTGGCGAGACAGCCTTGCAAATTTCATCAAAGTCGCTTTTATTATTTATCTTATAAAATTTCAACGTCGTCCTTTTTGAAATATAGTAAGCAGTAGTGGCGTTAGTACGGCGTGAGATTTGGCATTTAGATCCGCAAGCTTGATGAGCGAGAAAAAATACTCCATCTCATCGCAGCTAAATTTATACCCGCTATCAACCGCCTTTGTCACAATAATGCCAACAAGCTCTTTTAACTCGTTTTTGCTAAATTTCTGAGCTTGCTCGTCTGCGATCTTTTGATCGATAAAGCTTGTTAGCTCTTTTAGGCTAAGCGATTTTAAATTTAGATCAAGGGTTATTTTTGGCTTTTTGGTTAGATTATTTTCTATGAGCATTCTTGATCTAATCGTCGGTAGAAGTAAATTTTTACTCTGCGTTACTATTATAAATTTGATATTTCTTGGGGGCTCTTCGATGATCTTTAAAAGTGCATTTTGAGCCTCTGTCCTAAAAGAATTAGCATGTATTACTAAAATTTTTTCATCTTTTTCAGCAATGTATGCTTCTGCGATGACCTCTTTTGCATTTTCTAGCAAAAAATCATCACTTACATAAAATCTTAAATTATTAATGCCAAACTCATCTTCAAGTTTAGCTTTTAAATTTTCAAAATCGCTTGTAACTACGATTTTATTAAGCATTTAGAGTATCACCTTGGCAAAGAGCGCCGCATCAATGCTTTTATCAAAAATTTTGCAAAGACTTATTAGTTTAATGTCTAAATTTTCATCGCTTGAGCTAAGAGTAAAGCTATTTTGTGCTTGCTCGTCAAATAGCCACATATAGCTATCCTCGTCGCTTTTGGCTAAATTTGCATATCTATCAAGACTCTTTCCGATATAAAAAAACAAGTATCCGTTTGGAAAGGCAAGACTTAGCATATCTTTTAGAAGCTGCTTTTGCTCATTTGTCTCTATCTCATCAAGTGATGGATAGAGCGATCTTAGGCTAAAAAAAGGCAAAAATGGCCTAATGCTTTTTGAGTGATTCATCTTTTTCAAAAGATAAGTTTCAAACCATCTTCGCTCTTCATCACTTATAGTTATAAAAGCCCTTCCTTCGAGCAAAAATTTAAGCCTAGATGCAAGCAAAGGCGTCCACTCAACACGCCTTTCCTCCATCCAGCTCATCAAAGGACCTTCGTCCCTAATAGCCTTTAACGTCCACTGAATAAAATCTTGCATTATTTATCTAGCTTATAAGCATCATGAAGTACGCGAACTGCTAGCTCACCATATTTTTGATCAACGATCATTGAAATTTTTATCTCGCTTGTTGAGATCATTTGGATATTTATTCCCTCTTTTGCAAGCGTTTCAAATGCCAAACATGCTACGCCACTATGGCTCTTCATGCCGACGCCAATAACTGAAACTTTTACGATCGCGTCATCAAATTCTATATGTTTTGCAGCTGAGAGCTTTTGCATAGTCTCTTTTGCTAGTTCAAGCTCATTTTGTGGCACTGTAAAGCCTAAATTTGTAGTGCCGTCATGTCCTACGTTTTGGATTATCATATCTACGTTTATGTTTTCATGAGCTAAAGCTGTAAAAATTTCTGCTGCGATGCCAGGTTTATCAACTACGCCCCTTAGAGTTACTCTTGCTTGATTTTTATCTAGTGCTATTCCGCTTACTAAAACTGCTTCCATATTGTCATCTTCCTTTGCTATTAATGTACCTTCGTTGTGATTAAAGCTACTTCTTGTAATGAGTTTTACATTTAGTTTTTTTGCTAGCTCGACTGAGCGATTTTGTAGTACCTTTGCGCCAGCAGAAGCGAGCTCTAGCATCTCATCATAGCTTATCTTCTCAAGTTTTTTTGCCTTTTTTTCTATCCTTGGATCTGTCGTATAAACGCCATCAACATCGGTAAAAATTTCGCATAGATCAGCATCAAGCGCCCCTGCTAATGCAACTGCACTAAGGTCACTACCGCCTCTACCAAGGGTTGTGATATTACCTTTTTCATCTATACCTTGAAAGCCAGCTACAACTACGATTTTGCCAGCTTTTAGCTCGGCTTTTAGCCTAGCAGTCTCTATCCTTTCGATCCTTGCTTTCGTATGAATATCATCAGTAATAATGCCTGCCATCGCACCTGTCATACCCACACATGCATAGCCTTTTGCATTAAGTGCGATCGTTAAAAGCGCAGTCGTTACTTGCTCTCCAGAGCTTAAAAGCATATCAGTGGCGACGCCATCTGGATGTTTTGAAAAATACTCACTATATTCAACCAATTGATTTGTAACTCCGCTCATCGCAGAAACTACCACAACTACGTCTGCACCGCTATTTTTTGTCTCAATGACCCTATTTGCCACAGCTTCGATGCGTTCAAGTGTTCCTACGCTAGTTCCGCCAAATTTTTGAACGATCAACATCAAAAATATCCTTTCTCTTTAAAATAACTCAAAACCTTTTCATAAATAGGCTTTTTAAAGTGATTTATGTTCTCTAAACTTCTACCAAAATCTACAAATTTATACTCGCTAAACTCAGGATGTTCTGTCTTTAAATTTATGCTGGCACCATTTTTAAGTCTAACTAAAAAATACTTTTGTGTCTGTCCATCAAATGGATAAAATTTCTTTGCCGCGTTTACTGGAAAGTCGTAGCTTAGCCACTGCGGATACTCATCTAAGATATCGATTTTATCAGTTCCGATCTCTTCTTTAAGCTCTCTTTTTAAAGCCTGCTTTGGACTCTCACCTTCGTCTATTCCGCCTTGAGGAAACTGCCAAATATCATCCATATCCACCCTTTTTGCGACTAAAATTTCACATTTAAATGGATACAAGCTAGACAAAATAACAGCTGCCACATTTGGTCTGTATTTTTTTTGCATGATTTTTCCAAAAATTTTATTTGGGATAATAACTAAAAAGAGTTAAGAGATAGATAAATAAAACTACTTTTTACGCCGTTTGTAGTAAATCACACAGCCGCTAAAAAGTAGCACGCCAACTCCACAAGAAGCCATAAAAAAGATAAATTTTCCAGCCTCTTTGAATGTATATCCAGCGTGCAAATCAAGCATAAATTTATAAATTTCAAAAGATTTTGGCATGGTGTTTTTTAAAATTTCTCCACTTGCCGTATCGACCGCAAGTCTAACGCCATCACTCTCACTAGCGCCTTTTGGCAAGTAAAAGATCATAAATTTTACGCCGTCTTTATTGAGGATAAAATTTAAAGCATCAAACTCATTTCCAAATTTTAAGGTAAAAATTTCATAAGCTTTATGAAGATTTTCTACCTTTTGCTTTTCATTTAGGCTAAAGCCATTTTTGCTAGTAAAATTTGGCTTTTTAAAGACCTTCTCTTCGCCACAAATTTGATTTATAACCTTAGCAAAGCTCTCATAAGAAAAGTATAGACCGCTAACACAGATAATAAGCAAAATGGCCCCCAAATAAAGCCCTAAAAATCCATGCAACGAATATAAAAATGCAAATTTCTTTGCCTTTAGATTTAGCTTAAAGGCGCTAATAAATTTGCTTCTAAATCTCCAAAATTGTATAAACGCTCCAGTTAATAAAATCGCAAGTAGTGCAAGCGTTGAAATCGCCACTATCTCGCTTGCGAATTTAGATAAATTTTCATTTTTAAATAGAGCTAGCCCTAGATTTTTATGTAAATTTAGAGCTAGCCCTATAAATTTTTCCACGCTATTTTCAGAGACTACCTCACCCGTATAAGGATCTACAAAGAACGACTTAAACTCGCCACTCTCGCTTGTGCCGCTTACCACATAAGCTCTATTTGCCTCGCCTTTTATCTTTATATAACTAAGGTTAAAATTTGGCCAAGTCTTACTAAAGACCTTTAAAATTTCATCTATTTTTAAAGCACTTTTATTAGTTGCTATGTCTATCTCATCTTTACTAAAAGCTTCAATTATCTCATCGTGATACGAAATAATCGCTCCACTAATTGAGATTATCAAAAGTGGCAAAGCAAAGATAAGAGCTAAAATTAAGTGAAATTTCCGCCAAATTTTAAACATTTTAGAACTTCAAATTAAAGCCAAGTTCGATCTTTTGTCCATCAACTATCAAAACATCATATCTGCCTGATCTTGTCGTAAAAAACTCGTTAAATAGATTATAAACGCTTAAGTTTAGGCTGAAATTTTTAGTTACATTGTAGTTTATGCCAAGATCTGCGATAACGTAAGCTCTCATATCATCAGCATAGCTAAATGAGTTTTTAGTTCTACCATAATAATTTATCTGTGACCAGAAATTTAGCCATCTATTTAGCTCGTAGTTTGCTCCAAATTTAAATGTATGAAGCGGGTAGTTGTTTAAGCTTTTGCCAACTTCTGATCCATCTTTTTGTTTTGATTTTGTATAAACATAGCTTTGATTTAGTCTAAGAGCATTTGTCACCTGCCACTCATTTGTTAGCTCAACTCCGTAAATTTCAGCCTTACCGATATTTATACTCTCCCAAATACCATTTGGATAAATTTTGCCTTTATGCCTGCAAACACTGCCTCTTGAGCAGATAGGTCTGTAACTTAACATATCTTTAAAACTTGTGTAAAAGCCAGTTAAAGATGTTTCAAAACCTTCATTATTATTATAAACGCCACCAAATTCATAACTTACGCTTGTCTCTGGCTTAAGGCTGCTTCTACCAAGCTGTGCTCCGCGTCCTCCGGCAAATGGCAAAGCAAGATCTTGCGTGCGCTGCTTGATATCAGGTGTCGCATAACCTGTGCTAACTCCGCCTTTTAGAGCAAAAAAGTCATTTAAGTTATAGATACCATAAATTCTTGGTGAAACGTGCGAGCCATAGTTCTCATCGTAGTTATAGCGAATACCTGTGCTTAAGATAAAGTCTTTTGTAAGATGATAGTCATCCTCGCCGTAAAGTGAAACATCATACCTCTTTACATTCGCAGCGTCCGCTGTGGTTGCCTTTTCATCTAGCTTTTCTCTTTTAGCATTTAGTCCTAAGGTAAAGGCGTTATTATCAGTAAAATATGAGCCTTTTGTATCAAAATTTAGAGTCTTTAGTGTCAAATTTTGTTGTGCTATCTCTTTTATCTTGCCATAAGATAAATAGCTTTGAAGCAAGATATTATCAAGCCTTGCTTCGTGGCTTAAATTTATCACATCGCCCTTTATCCTCTCACTAGCAACTGAGTTGGTACCAGTTGATAGTGTTTTGCCTTTAGTTCTTTTATATTTTACATCGCTTCTTGCAAGCTCAAGCGTAATATCATTATTTTCATTTGGCTTCAAAAATAGCTTCGCACCAAAATTTCTATCCTTTTGCTCTCTATTTGCGTAAGAAATTTTATCTTCTGATTTATTTAAATTTTTACCATAAACAGAAACACTTAAAACATCGTCAATTAGTCCAGAGTGCAAATAAAGGCTGTTGTAAAACTCACCGCTTATATTTTTATTTCTAGCAAATTTATAGCTTGAGCCAAGATTTGCGCCAAATTCATTACTAAACTCATCTGTAATAATATTTATAACTCCGCCTAGTGCGTCACTTCCATAAAGCGAGCTCATAGGTCCACGTATCACTTCGATACGGCTTATCGCACTTGCTGGCGGAATAAAACTATATGAGCCTCCAACGCTTCTAAGGCCTTTATAGGCGTTATCACCTGGTACTGGCATGCCATTTACTAAAATTTTAGTAAATCTTGGAGAGAATCCACGTATAGAAATTCCTCGTCTATTTGCCGCTTCTGGAGTCGTCCCAAAAAGACTTGGGATATCCTTTGTCATGCTCTCGATATCTTTATGATTTTTCTTTTCTAATGCCTCTTTAGTTATAACGCTAAGCGTTGCTGGTGCGTCTTTGATATTTTGCTCAAATCCTGTTGCACTCACTACTTTAACCTCTGGTAGAACCTTATCTTCATTTGCAAAAAGCGGTAAATTTATAAAAATTGCCGCACAAATAGAAATTTTTAATGCACTTTTCACAAAAACTCCTTATAAAAATTTAATGCACATTTTACTAAAATTAAATAATCGTTATCAATATCATACGTAACGCTAAAGGGATTAAATTTAACGCTTGAGGGATAAAATGATAAATTTAGACAAAAAATATGGAACGAGCAAGATATCTCAAAAGGAAAAACAAGTAAGCGTAGAGTTTTTCAAGCAAAGCAGTGGCATCAGCTATCTAAAAAGTGAAATTTTATGTAATGGCAGGATAAAAATAGATCGTCATAAGTCTAAAAAATACCTATTTTTAATGTTTAATGAGGATAAAAACGATCTTTGCTTTAAGCTTGATAGGAAAGAGTATATTTTAAACAAAGATGAATTTTGCATTGGGCTTGTTAATGATGATTTTAAAGGCGTCTTTGAGTATCAAAATAAATTTTATAAGACAAAAACATTACTTTTTGACGAAAGTTACGCAAATAAGCTTGAGATATTTGCTGGGCTTAGATTTGATGATAAATTTGAGCTATTAAAATATAAAAAAGATTTAGCTCAAATTTGCGTTTTAAATGAACTTGATACGACAAATTTATATGAAGGCGCGATGAGGGAAATTTTTATCGAGTCAAAAATTTTAGAGCTTATTTATAAAAGTAAAATACTAAAAGAGAGCGAAATTTCACTTAGTAGTGACGAAGAAGAGACTCTTTTAAAGGCTAAAACAATCTTATTAAGCCGTATGCAAAATCCTCCAAGCATCAAAGAGCTAGCCCATCTTTGTGGCACAAATGACTTTTGGCTAAAGAAAAATTTTAAGCTATTTTTTAAAGATACGATCTATCAACTCTTAGCAAAAGAGCGTCTAAAGCTGGCTTTTACTCTTTTAGAGCAAAATGATATCAGCATAAAAGAAGCCGCAAATATCGTAGGTTATACAAATACTGCACATTTTGCAAAAATTTTTAAGATAAATTTTGGCTTTTTGCCAAGCAAACTCTTAAAGACCAAAAGCTACTTTTAAACTGCTATAAATGCCAAATTTCTTATAATCGCCAAAATTTTAAAAAGAGAGAAATTTGCAAGTTTATATCCACGTGCCATTTTGTGAAAGCAAATGTCCTTACTGTGCTTTTGGCTCAAGTGACGACGAATTTAACAAGGTTAGCGCCTATTTTAAGGCACTTTGCCTTGATCTAAATTTTCAGCTAAAAAGCCAAAATGTAAAAGAAATTTCTACTATCTTTTTTGGTGGCGGCACACCAAGCGCGGTAAATGCTAAGCTTTATGATGAAATTTTTAGCATTTTAGCTCCTCTTTGCACTCCAACAACTGAGATCACACTTGAAGCAAATCCAAATTCTGCAAATTTAGCCTGGCTAAAGCATGTTAAAAATTTAGGTGCAAATCGCATAAGCTTTGGTGCTCAAAGTTTTTTTGAAGATAAGCTAAAATTTCTTGGGCGCATTCACAGCAGAGAGCAAATTTTTAAAGCAGTTGAAAATGCCCAGACAGCTGGCTTTAAGAGCATAAATTTAGACCTCATCTATGACACTAAATTTGATACTAAAAAACGCCTTTTGGCTGAAGTGGCAAATTTAAAAAACCTTGCTATCACGCACCTAAGCGCTTACTCTCTTACACTTGAAGAAAATACCCCATTTGCTGGCAAAAAAAGCTATAAAAAAGATAGCGACACTTTGGCTAAATTTATGATAGAGCAGATCAAGCGAGCTGGCTTTGGGCAGTATGAAATTTCAAATTACGGGCAGATTTGCAAGCACAATCTTGGCTACTGGCAAGGCAAAAACTACCTTGGCGTGGGTGCTTATAGCGTGGGCTTCGTGGATGGCATCAGATACTACGCCAAAAATAGCATCAATGCCTACATCTCGCAACCAACTTACAGAGAAAGAGAAATTTTAAGTCAAAGCGAGCTAGTAAGAGAGCATATATTTTTAGGGCTTAGAAGCATAGTTGGCGTGGAGGCTGGACGCTTAAGTGAGGCTCAGAAAAAAAGAGCAAATATACTTGTAGAAAATGAAAAACTGCTCTTTAAAAATGGCAAATTTTATAATCCAAATTTCTTACTAAGCGACGAGATCGCACTCTTTATCGAGGGCTAAATTTATAAAATTTTGAGCAAAGTCAAGATAAAATACAAAGCTTAAATAAAATTTAATAGAGGCCAAAATGTTTGGAATGAGTTTTTCTGAAATCTTAGTTATCGCCATTATTGCAGTGTTAGTTTTAGGTCCTGACAAGCTGCCAAGTGCGATGGTTCAGATTGCAAAATTTCTAAAAATGTTTAAAAAAGGCATAAACGACGCAAAATCAACATTTGATCAAGAAATGAAGATAGCTGAGCTAAAAGAAGATGCCCAAAAATATAAAGAAAGCATAACTAAAAGCACGCAGAATGTGCGCAAAAAGCTTACTTTTGAAGAGCTTGACGAGATCAAGAAAAGCGCAAGCGACGTCACTGAAAGCATACAAAACGTCGTAAGCGACACGAAAAAAACGGTAGAAAATATACAAAATCCAACAAATTTAGTTAAAGATGCGATCTTAAACGATAAAAAAGAGGCGTAATGTTTGAAGAGCTAAGACCCCATTTAATCGAACTTAGAAAGAGACTTTTTATAAGCATAGTAAGCGTTTTTGTCTGTTTTGGCATCTGCTTTACGTTTTGGAACCCACTGCTTGCATGGATGAGCGAACCATTAAAACAGGTATTGCCAGCTGGCTCAAATATCATATTTACTCAAATTCAAGAGCCTTTTTTTACAGCGATGAAGGTTGCATTTTTTGCTGGTGTCGTGATCGCGCTACCTATCATTTTTTGGCAGTTTTGGCTATTTGTCGCCCCTGGACTTTATGACAATGAAAAAAAATATGTGATCCCATTTGTCATCTCAGCTTCATTTATGTTTGCGTGCGGGGCGGCATTTTGTTACTACGTGGTGATTCCACTTGGCTTTGCATTTTTGGTAAATTTTGGTGGCCAGCTCTTTACGGCACTACCAAGCATTGGCGAGTATGTTGGCTTTTTTGCAAAACTACTGATTGGCTTTGGAATTTCATTTGAGCTACCAGTCATTACATTTTTCTTAGCAAAGATCGGACTTGTTGATGACAAGATGCTAAAAGATTACTTCAGATATGCTGTTGTTATCATCTTTATCTTTGCAGCTATCGTTACACCACCTGATGTGATAAGTCAAGTCTTAATGGCACTACCACTAATCGGACTTTATGGAATTTCAATAATCGTCGCTAAAAGAGCTAACAAGAGCGACGATGAAGACGAAAAAGAAGAACAAGACAGCGACGTAGCAAGCGATGAGTAATATAAACGACGTCTCAAGTTATGATTATTTTTTGCCTGAAGAGCTCATCGCAAAAGAGCCAGTTTTGCCAAAAGAAGAGGCAAGATTGCTTGTCTATTTTAAAAATACAAAAGAGATAAAACACTACAAATTTAAAGATCTCTCCAGCCTTATTCCAGAGGACGCAGCGGTCATTTTTAATAACACAAAAGTTATCAAAGCTCGTATTTTAGGACAAAAAGAAAGCGGCGGGGCTTGCGAAGTGATGCTAAACCAGCCCATAGGCGAGAATAAATTTAGTGTCTATATAAGAGGCAAAGTAAGCTCTGGTAGCGTTTTAAATTTTCCTGATAATCTAAAAGTAAATGTGCTTGAGCTAAATGACGATGGCACAAGGGTGGTGAATTTTACGCGAAATGGCGTTTTGCTTGATAATGTTCGCCTTTTTAGTGAGCTTGAAAAAATTGGTCACGTCCCGCTTCCGCCATACATTAAAAGGGCTGATACAAAGGATGATGAGAGCTGGTATCAAAGCATATTTGCCAAAAATAGCGGTGCAGTGGCAGCTCCAACAGCTAGCCTTCACATAAGTGAACAAATGCTAGAGCAGATAAAAGCAAAGCATGAAGTCGCCTATATTACGCTTCACGTTGGCGCTGGGACATTTAAAGGTGTGGAGTGCCAAAATATAAATGACCACAAAATGCACTCAGAATTTTACGAGCTAAGCGAGCAAGCTCAAGAGATTATAAATTCTAATAAACCAATCCTTGGCGTTGGTACGACGGTTACTAGATGCGTTGAAGAATTTGCAAGAAGTAAGCAAGCAAGCGGCTTTTGCAAGCTATTTTTAAACCTAAATAATAAGCCTATCAGGCAAAACTACCTTCTTACAAATTTTCATCTACCAAAATCAACTCTAATAATGCTAGTTACCAGCTTTATAGGGCTTGAAGAGACGATGAGGATTTACAAAATGGCAGTTGATGAAAAGTATAGATTTTACTCATACGGCGACGGGATGTTGATAATATGAAAGATAAGCCTATCGATATCATAAACAGAATGGAAATTTTTCTTAGCGCCATATACCAAGATGCGCAAGACACTAAAAATTCCATCATTTTTAGTTACGATCCAAGTTATCCAAGGTTTTTAAAATTTGATGCTACAAATCTCATAAAAACACTTGAAAATATTTGCAAATTTTTCCTTTACTCTACCGAATATGCTGACATTTACATTCTCTTTCAACTTAAAAATTATAGTCCCAAATCTGTACATTTTGACATTAAGATAAAATCTAGCCATAGCGTAATGAGGCCAAGTCACTACTATCTCAGCAAGATAAATAACTATCTAAAAAAAGCAAATGAATCTATAATCTCTCACAATGATGGAGAATTTTTAATATCTTTTAGTGCAGCACTAACAGGCGATAGAGCCATCCAAAGACAAATAAATATCAAAAATCAAACAAATACAAACATCTTAGTCGCTTGCGATGACGATGCTTTGTTTGACACCATTAATGCTCAGATAAATTTTTTAGGTCTAAAGGTTATCGGCAAAAACGACATTAGCAATCTAATGAGACATATAAAAGATTCTATTTTTACCCCATTTATTATTTTTATCGATAGTAAAATTTTAAAAGATGAAGCGATGCTAGAAGATATACTTGAGTTTAAAAATATTAAGAATTTTCGTATCGTAGCCATTTGTAAAAGCGATGAGTCGGCTAACGATCTGCCAAATAATGTCACAGTATTAAAGCAGCCCTTTAGCACAGATAGCTTTCAGCTAGCTTTTAAAAATTCGCTTAAGAAATAGACCGATTTTTACTTTTTATTTACCCCAAGATATCTTTTTAAAATAATAGTGGCTGAAATGCTATCTAGCCTACCATCTCGTCTTGTATTGGTGTAAATTTCACTAGCTTCACTGCTACTAAAGGCTTCATCTTGATAGACAATATTTGCCTTTACATCAAGAAGTGAGACAAAATGCTCGATGCGTCTTCTCATCTCATCTTCGCTACTACCACCGATTGGCACACCCACTACTAGCGTATCTGGGGTATATTCATTTACCTTTTGACTCACATCTCTTGCGGCTTGATTTCTATTTTTTCTAAGCACTGGCTCAAGCGGAGTCACGATCTCGCCAAAACCAAAAGCAAGCCCTATTCGCTTTAGCCCAACATCGATCGCCATAAATTTCTCTCTCATAGCATGCTCTTTACTCTTAGATTTGAAATTTCAACTAGCCCTTCAAGCTCGTACTCATAGATGATATCGCCAAATTTTGCCAAAACTTCATCAAGGCTTATGCCATTTTTACAAAATTCTAATATCTCATCATCGTCTTTTTCTTGCTCTTTTATCTCGCCAAAAAGTGAAGCAAATTTATGATAGTTATCGATAAGCTCAGCTTTTTTATTTGCAAGCAAAAAATTTGTCCCATCGCTTTCACCCATGCGCTGTGGCAGTACATAAACTGGAATTTTAAGCTCATTTGCAAGCCTCGCACTTTGCATAGAGCCACTTTTAAGATCAGCTTGCGCGACGACTAGAGCTTCACAAAGCCCCACAACTATGCGGTTTCGCTCCAAAAATCTATAAGCAAGTGGCGGCTCACCTTCATCATACTCACTAAGTGCCAAGGCTTTGGTGTAAATTTCATTTATCGCCGCTTTATTTTGGCTTGGATAGATGGTGTCAAGTCCGCTCGCAAAAATGCCAATCGTTCGTGGCATAGCGGCTTTATGAGCTGCGATATCAACGCCGATTGCTCCGCCACTTACCACGCATATGTTTGCACTTTTTAGTGCTGCACAAAGTGCTACAACACACTCTTTTGTATAAACACTTGCCTTTCTTGAGCCAACAACTGCGATCTTTGGCAAATATAAAAGCGAAGTATCTCCGATAAAATTTAGCTGTTTTGGTGGATTTTTTAGTCTTTTTAACGGCTCTGGAATAAAATCAAGTCTCATAAAATATCTTTTAGATAAACCACATCAACATCTTTTAAAAGATTATTTTTACTCTCTTTTATCACTGCGATCGTATTTTTCTTTGGATGCCCAATGGCGATCGCGTAGCCTCTTTTTTTAGCCAAATTTACAGCAGCCACAAGCTCACGCCTAACAGCACTAGCCGATGGATCGTCGTCTAAAAATATATCTCTTGAAATGTATGGCTGATTATGTTTTTTTGCAGCTCTTGCTACTGCGGTTTGAGCGATAGTTTTACTATCAACAAAGACAAAGCCCTGCTCTATCAGCGCCCTATAAGCCTTATCCATAGCGTCAAAATCGCTTGTAAAGCGCGATCCTGTATGGTTGTTTGTATATTTTGCACGTGGGAAGTCTTTGCGTATCTTTTTTATCTTTTCGTGCATGCTCTCAAAGCTCTCATTGATCGTGAGAGTGCCTATCTCTGGGCTATCAAAGTGTTTTGCTTGCATCGGAAGATGTATCATATAAAACTCAAATGTTCTTGCGATATTTGGCGTATCTGGATGAGTCTTTGTCGCTGGAAAAATAGACGGCGTGATTTCTAGGCCAAGCGATTTTATCATACTCGCATGTTCAAATGTCGCCACATCGTCTATTATGATGACGAGCTTTGCACGTCCTTTTATGCTAGCGCTTGGCGTAAAAGGTACCGCTTCAAAGCTATCTTTTTTTATATTTTTTTCTTCGTATTTTGTTTTTTCTATCTTTTTGGTAGTTAAATTTTCAGTTTTTTTAGCTGGCTCGACTTTTATGTTCTCGCTTTTAATTTTCTCTTTTTTTTCTATTTCAGTACTTTTATTTTGATCGACTTTTGCTTCAAAATTTTGAGGTTTTAACTCGGTTTTTTGTTCGATTTTTGAGCTATAAAATGGCTCTATCTTTTGTTCATTTTCTATTACACTAGGCTCTGTATTTTTATAACTTGCAAGTAAATTTTTAGTATCGTTTTGCTCTTTTTTTATCTCTTCTTTTTTGGCTTCACTCTTTACTTCAGCTATCTTTTTTTGCTCTTTTGGCTCAACTTTTGAATTTAAAACAAGCTCACTTTTATGCTTAGGATCGGTAAAAATTTTACTTAAATTTTCATCTTCATCAAATTTTAGAGGGTATTTTCTCTTTTCGTATTCTTGTTTTTTCTCTTTACTGGCAACCTTTGGCTCAGCTTTTTTAGAAATTTGCTTCTCTATCTTTGGCTCATTTGCTTTGCTTATCTGTTCTGCACCATTATTTTTTATACTAAGGGCTACGCTAAGTGCTATTATCAAAATAGCTGCGATAATGCCGATACCAAGATAGGTTTTATTGTGAGAGCGACCTGCACTATTTTTTGTGGGTCGCTTCTTTGCAGTCTTTTTTTCGCTCAAGGCTTAGTTTTTATTTTGATCTATAAGTTTGCCGTTAGTTATCCAAGGCATCATCGCGCGAAGTTTTTTGCCAGTTTGATTTAGCAAACTTCTCTCAGCTATACCGCGCTCAGCGTTCATTCTAACATATCCTGCTTTTCTCTCTAGGATGAAGTCTTTTGCAAATTTACCATTTTGAATCTCTTTTAAAACTTCTTTCATGGCTTTTCTGCTCTCTTCGCCAACCACTCTTACACCGCTTACGTAATCACCGTATTCAGCGGTATTTGAGATAGAATAACGCATATCAGCCATGCCACCTTGATACATTAGATCAACGATTAGTTTTAGCTCGTGCAAGCATTCAAAATAGGCCATCTCAGGCTCATATCCAGCCTCTACAAGCGTATCAAAACCAGCATTTACCAGCGCACAAAGACCACCACAAAGTACTGCTTGTTCACCAAACAAATCTGTTTCAGTTTCATCTTTAAATGTTGTCTCAATGATGCCGGTTCTGCCGCCGCCTATACCGCAAGCATAGCTTAGAGCGATCTCTTTTGCCTTTCCACTTGCATTTTGCTCAACAGCGATAAGATCAGGTATGCCGCCACCTCTTACGAATTCGCTTCTAACTGTGTGTCCTGGTGCTTTTGGAGCGATCATAATGACATCTATATTTGCTGGAGCTTTTATCTGGCCAAAATGAACATTAAAACCATGTCCAAACGCGATAGCAGCGTGATCTTTTAAATTTGGCTCGATCTCATTTTTATAAATTTCTGCTTGAAGCTCATCTGGAGTTAAAATCATAACCACATCAGCGCCCTTTGTAGCTTCGCTTACGCTTTTTACCTCAAAGCCTTTTGTCTCAGCCTTTGCCCAGCTTTTGCCACCTTTTGAAAGACCAATGACAACACTTACACCGTTATCTCTTAAATTTTCAGCATGTGCATGACCTTGTGAACCAAAGCCAATGATTGCTACTTTTTTACTTTGAATAAGGCTTAAATCGCAGTCTTTATCATAATAAACATTTATAGCCATTGTTACTCCTATTATTAAAATTTGGCAAAATTATAACTTTAGCCAGCAAAAATTCGGCTGAAATATATAGAAACTCTTTTTAAGTTTTATGATAATTTATTTTGATAAAATACGCTGAAATTTCAAAAAAAGAGATAACTCAATGAATGAATCAGTTTTTAAAAAAATCAAAGCACTTCCACCATTAGATGACACAGTTATACAAATTCAACGCTTACATGCGGATGAAAACAGCTCAATAAGTGATCTTACAAAAGTGGTCGAAAAGGATCCGATGCTAACAGCAAATATCTTGCGTTCAGCAAACTCTCCACTTTATGGGTTTTCTCAAGAGATCACAACCATCGCAAGAGCTATTTCTCTTTTTGGTATGGCTACTATTCGAGGTTTTGCGCTTTCAAGCACGATTAAAAAGAGCTTTTCTATAAATTTAGAGCCTTATGGCATTACTACACAAGATTTTTTAAATATCTCGATAATACAAAATGCACTGATGTACAATTGGCATTCTAAAGTTAATCCTAAAAGCTTAGAAATTCTCTCTCCAGCTTCATTTATGCTTGAGATTGGCAAGATAGTTCTTGCTCACGAATTAGCCGAAAATAAACAAGACACCGAATTTAGAGAAAAACTTAAAAATATATCTAGCCCAATCGATCTTGCCCTATTTGAAACAGAAATTTTAGATATGTCAAATGAAGAAGTTACTGCTAAAATTTTTGAACAATGGAACCTTGAAACAGAGCTTAGCAGCTCAATACTCTATTCAAATAATCCAGAAGAGGCACCAGATCATATAAAAGATTACGCAAAAGCCCTAAAAGTGATAAAAACAGCTGTAAATATCTTTAATCAACTTGATGATATAAGCATACAAAATACCCTACCTCTTCTTGACGAATACGGCTTTGGACATGATACGTTTTTAATGGCTGTCGCTAAAGTCAAAGATAATTTGTGAAAGAATTTCTAACCTCACTACTAGTTGGCATCAAGGAAAAAGAAGTTTCAAACGAAGATAAAGAGATTTTACGAAATCTCTTAAATCTTGGTGCCGTAAGCTCCCATAAAGATAAATTTTACCTAAACAATGGCTACGTCTGCGGCAAGCTAGACATCAGTCAAAACGCAACTGGCTTTATCATGCCGTTTGATAAACGCTTCAAGCAAGACATAATCGTAGAAAATAAAAATTTAAACAATTCTCACCTTGGCGATATCGTGTTAGCAAAGCTTTTGCCGCTTAAGAAAAAACGCCAAAGCGCTAAAATAGTAATGAGCCTAAAGCTTGCCAATGAGACAAGTGTGGTCTATACAAAACGCTTTGGAGCGGCCATTTTAGGAGTAAATTTAAAAACAGGGCTAAGCACGACCTTAAAAGCGACTCAAAAAAGCCTAAAGATGCTCCCACTTGGGACGCTACTTAAGGTAAACAACCTAAATAACGAAATAGTCGAGGTTTTAGGAAATTTAGAAGATCCATTAAGCGATGAGAAAATTTCGCTTGCTATCTATAATAAAAACGATAAATTTAGCGAGGCTTGTGAGCTTGAGGCAAAGGCTTTTGGCGACGAAGTCGATGCTAGCATGTATCCAAATAGAGTTGATCTAAGAAATTTAGAGTTTTGCACGATCGATCCAGTCGATGCCAAAGACTTTGATGACGCCATATATTTTGATGAGAAAAAGCGTGAAATTTACGTCGCAATCGCTGATGTAAGCGAGTATGTGACCGCATATAGCGCCATTGATAGCGAGGCTAAAAAAAGAGGCTTTTCTATCTACTTTCCGCACATCTCAGTACCGATGTTGCCGCGCGCGCTTAGTGAAAATATCTGCTCGCTAAAGCCAAATGTACCGCGCCTTGCATTTTGTTTTAAAATTTCACTTGATGCAAACAACGAGGTAAAAAAAGAGGAGCTTTTTGAAGCGATTATCCTTTCAAAAAGGCGCTTTAACTACGATGAGATCGATGAAATTTTAGAAGGCAAAAGAGAGTGTGAAATTTCATGGATCAAGCCACTTTTTAAACCCACCACAAAGCTTCGCAAAAAAAGGCTTTTGCATGCATTTGACTTTAGGACAAAAGAGCTTAGAATGAGTCTTGATGAAGAGGGTCAAATTTCTCAAACTAGGTTTGAAAGTGACTCCGACTCACATAGACTTGTCGAGGACTGCATGCTTTTAGCAAATAAAGCTGCCGCAAAGCTCATCACAAAGGGCGTTTTTAGAAACCACGCTTCGCCTGATTTTAAAAAGATAGATACCTTGCTTGAAGATTTACAACTTTTGGGGCTTGACTTTACCTACGAGAGTGATCTTGCAAATTTGATAAGAAAGATCCAAATAAAAGCCGACGAGCTAGGCAACCGTGAAGAGATAGATAAGCTCATCATCAAGTCTCAAAAAAAAGCTGAGTACTCAAGTGAAAATTTAGGCCACTTCGGGCTTGGATTTGATAGATACACACACTTTACAAGCCCTATTAGACGCTATTCTGACCTTATTTTGCACAGACTTTTAAAGGCTAAAATTTCAAAAGATGAGAAGCTTTACAACTTCTTGCTTTTAAACATCCAAAGCACCTGCGCAAATTTAAGCGAACTTGAAAGAGAAGCCGACAAGGTAGCCTACGACTTTATGGATAGGAAATTTGCACGCTGGGCAGCCGCAAACATTGGCAAAGAGGTGCGTTGCTACGTGAGCGAAAACCAAAATGTCTTGGTTGCCAAGCTTGATGATCATTTTGTTGGAGCTAGGATTTTCATAACAGGATACAGCGCAAATTTACTCCAAAAACTTGTCGTCAAGATCACAGAGGCCGACATCGCAAGTGCTAAAATTTTTGCAAAAGTAGTAAGAAAGATCGATGTATAGAAAAGATTTGGAGCTAAATTTAGCAAATGCAAATTTAAGCAACTACTTCTTGCTTTTTGGGGCAGATGAGTTTCAGATCGAGCTTTTTGGCAAGGAAATTTTAAGCTTTTACTCAAGCGAAGACGCAAATTTATTAAGCCTTTATTTTGATGAGTACAACTACGCGCAAGCAAGCTCTCATCTAAGCGAGCAGTCGCTTTTTGGCGGCAAAAATATCCTTTATATAAAAAGCGACAAAAAGATCCCGGCAAAAGAGTTAAAAGAGCTCATCTCGCTTTGCTCAAAAAGCCAAGACAACTACTTTTTATTTGAGCTTTATGAGGCCGATATGAAGCTAGTTTTTGATACGCAAAAGGCTTTTGGGACAAATTTTGCGAGATTTTTTAAGCCCTCAACTCCGGATGAAGCGATAAATTTACTAGCTAAAAACTCAGCCAAAATAGGCCTAAACATAACTAAAAATGCACTTTATGAGCTTTATTTTACCCACAATGAAAATTTATACCTTGCAGCAAGCGAGCTAACAAAACTAAAGAGCCTAAACACACACATCGAACAAGATGATGTAAAAAGGCTAGTTTTTGGGCTTGGCGGGATAAATTTTGATGATTTTTTTAACAAATTTATGGCACTAAAAGATATAAAAAACGACTTTTTTACCTATCTAGAAGATCCAAATTTTAATGAAATTTTACTTCTAAACTCACTTTACAAAGCATTTTTTAGGCTATTTAAAATTTACTCTTACATTAAGATAAATGGCCGATTAAATTTAGATGAAGCGATTGGTTATCAACCGCCTGTAAATGTTGCAAATTTATTAAAAGCAAATAGCTTAAAACTAAATTTAAATACCTATTTGGAGATATTTAAAACGCTAAATTTAGCCGAGCTAGAGCTAAAAACAAACACAAAAATGGATAAAGAAATTTTTGTATTATCAACTATTTTAAATTTACAACATCTCATATCAACAGCAAATATTAAGTAACTTTAAGCTAAAATCCACCCTTGCTTAAAGCAAAATCCTTGCTCACAAAGTGAGCTAAATATCCATAAGGAGAAGAAATGAAACATTACGAGCTTTTATTTATTCTTAAGCCGACACTAACGGAAGAGGAAGTTAAAGCTAAAGTTGACTTCGTAAAAGAAGTTATAACAAAAAACGGCGGCGAGATCGCTACTGTCGTTGAGATGGGCACTAGAAAACTAGCCTATACCATCAAAAAATATGAGCGTGGAACATACTTTGTTATCTATTACAAAGCCCCGCCAGCACTTCTTGCAGAGCTTACAAGAAATGTAAGGATCACTGAGGATATCATAAGATTTTTAAGCGTTAAATATGAAAATAAACGCGAAATCGCAGCTTGGGAAAGACTTTGCAAAGGCATCAAACAAACTATCAAAAAAGAGACTCGCGAGCCAAGAGCACCACGCGAGCCAAGAGTTGAAAAAGTAGACGAGCAAACTTTTGCAGAAGAATAATCAAGGATAAAAAATGTTCAATAAAGTAGTCTTGGTTGGAAATTTAACTAGAGATATAGAGCTTAGATATACTACTAGTGGATCTGCTATAGGAAATTCTGGTATCGCTGTTACTAGAAAATTTAATACTAACGGCGAGAAACGTGAAGAAACGTGCTTTATTGACATATCATTCTTTGGCAAATCAGCTGAAATAGCAAATCAATATTTAAGCAAAGGCTCCAAACTTCTAGTTGAAGGAAGATTGAAATTTGATCAATGGACCGACAATAATGGACAAAACCGCTCAAAGCACTCAATCGTAGTTGAAAATATGGAGATGCTTGGCGGAAATAGCGGAGCTAATGGACAAAGTCAAGGTGGATTTAATCAAAATAGTTCATACTCGCAACAACGAAATAATGGTTCAAACAATAGCTATGGTAATGGTGGATATCAAAATTCAGCGCCACAAAGACAGCAAATGCAACCACAAAATAAAAAAGTACAAGAAGAGTACTATGAGGAGAAAATCCCTGATATAAACATTGACGCCGATAATTTTGATGGCGACAACGAAATACCGTTTTAATTTAAAGGATAGAAAATGGCAGAAAAAAGAAAATATTCACGCAAATATTGTAAATTTACAGAAGCTAAAATTGATTTTATAGATTATAAGGATACTTCTCTTTTGAAGTATTGCTTATCAGAGAGATTTAAAATAATGCCAAGGCGTTTAACTGGCACATCAAAAAGACATCAAGAAATGGTAGAAAAAGCGATCAAAAGAGCTCGTCATGCAGCTATTATACCTTACATAGTAGATCGCAAAGATGTAGTTTCAAATCCTTTTGATGGACTATAATTATTTAATTTATTAAACCCCTATTAATGGGGTTTAATCCTAATCTTAAATATTCTAGATATATGTTCTTATAGATTTTTATTTATTGACTGCAGTTTAAAATATATGTCGTCTTTAAACAACTCTTTAGTTCAAAAATAACTTATTTAGCCATATGTGCAATCAATGTCGTCGATTCACTACAATTCTTACTATTATGAATCACACATCATCTATCGTATAGCAATAGCTGTTCACATGAGGCTAAAAAGTAAGATACTTAATATAGAAGAACTTTACAATAAAAACATATCTTAGTAAATCCAATATTCATCCATTTGGTGTCCGCATATCTTACAAATGGCCTTTATTATGTATTTTTTATTTTAAAAATTTACCGATGTCAAATCAGCTTAACCGTACAATTAATATTAGCCAAAAACAAATTTTAAGCATCCTTTTCTTGACATGTAATAATGTTTTTTGTATAATCTCAATTCTTTTTTAAGCAAATGTCTTGCTAGCTCAGTCGGTAGAGCATCTCACTTTTAATGAGGGGGCCGTTGGTTCGAATCCAACGCAGGACACCATTTTTGGGTTTATGACCCTTTCGTCTAGTGGCTCAGGACTCTACTTTCTCTGTGTAGAAACAGAGGTTCAAATCCTCTAAGGGTCGCCAGATGTTTTTTAAATTTTAGGTCGCTTAGCTCAGTTGGTAGAGCGCCACCCTTACAAGGTGGATGTCATAAGTTCGAGTCTTATAGCGACCACCATTTTAGGTGCAGCGGTAGTTCAGTTGGTTAGAATGCCGCCCTGTCACGGCGGAGGTCGCGGGTTCGAGCCCCGTCCGCTGCGCCATCTTTTATTCTTTAACTTCCATTTTTCCCAGTTATTGTTATTCTTAAAAATAGTGAATTTTATTAAAAATTTATGTTTTAAAATTTTACATATAAAATAAATTGAAAAATAAAACCTAAGTTATCGCCACTAAATCGCATATATTTAAAAATAAATCTTTTTCTAAAATTTCTAAATAATTGATACAAGACAAATCAAAATTAATATTTTTATCTCTAAGTTATCAAAAAATCAATATAATCGTAAAAATTTAATAAGGGAAATTTATGGCATTTGAAAATGTATTAAAAGCGATTGAAGATATAAAAAATGGCAAAATGGTAATTATGGTCGATGACGAAGACCGTGAGAATGAAGGAGACTTGGTCTTTTCAGCGGCAAGCAGCGATATGCAAAAGGTAAATTTTGCGATCACTCATGCAAAAGGTGTGCTTTGCCTTGCGATGGATGAAGCAAACGCAAAAAGACTTGATTTGCCGCTAATGGTTTCTAAAAATACATCCAGCCACGAAACTGCATTTACTGTCACAATTGACGCAAAGGAGGCAACGACAGGCGTAAGTGCTTATGAGCGTGATATGACGATTAGACTTGCTGCTAGTATTGATTCAGTGCCTGAAAATTTTGTAAGGCCTGGGCATATATTTCCGCTTATTGCAAAAAAAGGTGGCGTCCTCGTTCGTACAGGTCATACTGAAGGATCAGTTGATCTTTGCAAACTCGCTGGCGTTAGTCCAATGGCAGCGATTTGTGAGATCGTAAAAGAAGATGGAACAATGGCAAGACGTGATTATTTGGAGGAATTCTGTAAAAAATTTGACCTAAACATGATAAGCGTTTCTGAGTTAGTAGAATACAGACTTAGCCACGAAAGCTTAATAGAAGTTTCGCCCGCAAAGAGTGTAAAAATCTGTGGTTTTGAAGCAAAAAGATATGACATAAAAGATCACGAAAATAAAAATCACGCTGCCTATGTTTTTGGAGAGACAAAAGCGCAAACTAATGTAAAATTTCAAAAAATAAGCAAAGACCATGAGCTTTTAAGCGGAGATAAATTTGATAATTTATTAAAGGCGTTGGATTTTTTAAGTAAAAATGGCGGAGTGTTACTATTTTTAGACAGCAATAAAAGCGATACAAGCTCGCAAAAAGATTATGGCATTGGGGCACAAATTTTAAAGTATTTTGGCATAAGCGAAATTGAACTTTTAAGCTCAAATAAAAATAAAGAATTTGTAAGCCTTGCAGGTTTTGGTCTTGATATAAAAGGCTATAAAGAAATTTAAATAGATAGCCTTTTGACGCTTTTTATTTAATGCGGATATCAATCGTCCTAATAGCAAAATTCTTCACTTGGAAAAATTTTGCCTTTTACATCATTTGCGTAGGATTGCACACTCTTTCTTACAATATCCGCTCCATCAAGATAGCGTTTTACAAATTTTGGTTTAAAGTCTTCGAAAAACCCAAGCATGTCAGACCATACAAGCACTTGCCCATCGACGTTTACTCCGGATCCGATACCAATAACTGGCACATAAACCTGCTTTGTTATCTCGCTAGCCACGCTACTCACCGTACCCTCAAGTAAGATGCCAAATGCTCCAGCTTGCTCAAACGCCAAAGCCTCTTCAATTAGTTTTTTTGCCTCGATCTCGCTTCTGCCTTTTATCTTATAACCGCCTTCAAATTTATAAAACTGAGGCTTTAAGCCGATATGTGCCATAACGTTTATGCCCTCTTCACAAAGGCGCTTCACTAAATTTACTTGGTGCATGCCAACTTCAAGCTTTACCGCATCGGCATTTGTCTGTTTGAAAAATTTCATCGCATTTTTTATCGCTTGCTTTTCATTTGTGTAGCTGCCAAATGGCATATCAGCCATGATAAAAGTATTTTTAGCTCCGTTACAAACGGCCTTTGTATGATAAAGCATGGTATTCATATCCGCACCTATCGTGCTTTCTTGCATATTAAAACTCATATTTAAGCTATCGCCAACCAAAATAATATCAGCATAATCATCAAAAAGCTTAGCAAACAGCGCATCATAAGCAGTTATCATTACAATAGGCTCAATGCCTTTTTTATTTTTTATATCATTTATGCTTAGTTTTTTCTTCTGAGTTTTTTCATTTTTCATTGCAAGCTCCAAGGATTTTACCTAAAAGGCTAACAATTTTATCAAATTTTTGCTACAATTACGCCAATTTCTTAAGGACATAAAAATGGGTATATTAAAAAGGCTTGAAATAGATTACTCTTATGACATAGTTGAAGAATTTTTATCTCACTATGCTTTAATGTGCGATTTACTCGAGCCTTTGATAATAAATTTAGGAAGAGCTGATAAATATAAAGATAGCATCCTAGAGCTTACTAGGATTTTTCATAATATTAAATCAGCAGCAGGATTCATGCATCTTGATCCGATATTAAAGCTTACAACTTTAGCTGAAGAGATAACTCAAGAGGCAAGAAGTCTAAAGGGTCCAGCAAATGATAAATTTATAGATTGGTTACTACTTATTAGCGATCAGTTTAATAAATATAAAGATGACGTCGAGAACGATTTTGAATATTTTAGCGTTCTTGAACCAAAAATCATTGATGTACCTGCAAAACTTAACTAAATAATCCACTAACCATTTTATTTTTTGGGAGCGACTTGGCTTCGACAGGAGCAGAGTGTGTACGGTGGCACGTCGCTTTGAGCAAAGCGTAAAAAGCTCAAATTAAATTTAAACGCAAACAACGTTAATTTCGCTCCTGCTTACGCTAAAGCTGCGTAAGTTCAGTTGAGCCTTGCTTAGTCTAATTCTAGCTAGGACAAAAGCAAGTAATTTAGCTAGAGTAGGCTCGCAAAGTGACTGCTTGCTAGCTGAAATTTTAGTCTTAGTCTAAATTTTGGTTTTGGAAAGTGAGCCTTTTTAGATGAAATTTTCACTTTTGCTAAGCATGTAGAGGCTGTATGCATTTTGTTTTTGGACAGGGGTTCGATCCCCCTCGCTTCCACCATTTTTATCTAAAAATACAAATAAAAATTTTATTAAATAGCTTAAATTAAAAAAGCTCTTCTGACTCAAAATAATTTTGTGAAATATTTCGCTCTTTTTCATTAGTATTTACATGAAGCACATAATAGCCTATCTGTGTGTTGCTAGCGTCTATTAATGGTACCACACAAAAGTAGTGCGTTTTATAAACGTAAAATTCATATTCTTTAAAATTAATATCACGCAAAAAACCTACTATGTTTAAATTTGCACTGCTTAAATTTTCGATGTAATAATCATTTAAAATTTGATCACTTGGAATGCTTTTACGAGATGGCATCTTGTCTTTTGCCAAAAGAACAAATAGATCAATTCCTTGCTTTTTAAAATAATTTCCAAGTGAATCAAAATTTAACAAAACCTCGATGTTGCCAATAATTTTACCATCACGTATTACGTTTGAGACAGCCCTTATATGCGTTCCAGCATACCACGCCTCGATGCCAACCATGGGCTTGTTTTGATGCCTTGACTCTTGCACTAAAAACCTACTACTAGCGATCATATCGCCATATCTGTTTAAATCCCAACTCCTTACATAGCTTTTTAGATCTTTATCATAAATATGAAGCTTAATGTTGTTATACATCGATGCTGCGCCAAGGGTTTTGGTTAAATTTTCGATATTTTTTATACATTCATCGCGACTTTGCCCTAGCAAGCACATTTGTATGGATTCATTTTGAGCAAGCAAGATCGAGATCGCCATTGATGAAAATTTCTCATCATCTATACTTTTATTAAGCTGTTTTACCTGGTAATCAAAAAAGACTCGCATATTATTTTGCATCTTTTCAGCCATATAAGAGCTGTAAAGAAAGTAAAAAAGCCCTCCAAGTACTATAATAAAGATAAAAATAATGTAGAAATTAAGATATTTTTTATATTTATTCAAAACTAGCCTTTAACTTTTCTTCTAAAAATTTTGCAAATTTATTAAATTCCGGCAACACAAGCTCACTTTTTCTTTTTGGATTAGCCCAAACGCTATCTGGGAAAAATGCGTCATTACTAAATCTAGCAATAACATGAATATGCAAGTGTGGCACGTAGTTTCCAAAGCTTGCAATGTTTATTTTGGTTGGTTTATAAAACTCAAGCATTGCCTTTTCGCTTATAAGCATCGCCTCAAAAAGCCTAACTCTACTTGCCTCATCGCAGTCGCTTAGCTCACGAAATGGCTTAATGGTAAAAATTTTTATCCATGGAAGTTCATTGTCTTCACGCTCGATTTTTATAAATTTATCTTCATAGATCATATTTGTTCCTATTTTTATACAAAATTTCTCTCTCTTAAAAGCGTATAAAGCTTGATAGTCGAGATAAAAAATGTCACAATCGCCGGTCCAAGGATCACGCCCCAAAACCCAAATGTCGTGATACCTGCAAGCATCGCAAAGAATATAAGAAGTTCATTTATCTTTGTTGGTATTTTGACCAGCTTTGAGTTTATAAATTTAATAACAAGTGGCTTTAAAAGCGTATCAGCTGCAAATGAGATCACTACGATCGTATAAATTGCGATAGTTATCGCTGCTGCTGTGTTGCCATTTGCAAACTCATAAATGCTAATAGGCCCCCATGCCAAAATACCGCCAACAACTGGAATAAGCGAAGCAAAGCTAAAAAAGATGCCAGTTAGCACGCCGTCATAGCCGTAAAAGCTTGTGACAATAGCAAATAAAAAGCCTTGTATTATCATATTTGCAATGGTTGAATAAAAAACCACACTCATCACGTTACCAACCTCACTTAAAATAGACTCTGTGTCATCTTGCTTTAGCGGAAGTGCATATTTTAGATAGTTGATTAGTTCATTGCCATAAAGATTGCAAAAGAAGAAAAAGACCAAAATAATGATCATATCAACGCCAAATTTAAGGCTTAACTTACCTAGACTTGCAAGATTTGTCGCAAGTTGAGAAAAAAGCATTTTAATATCAAGTCCACCGATAAATTCTTTTATCTTTGGCTCTAAAAAATTTATCGACTCAGGCATCCTAAAATCATAATTTTTGATAAATTCGATAGTCTTTGTGACATTGTTTATATCAAAGCCAGCTGCGTATTTTGCGATCTCAACCACCGCATAAAGAAGTGGGGCGATAAATAAGCAAAGAAGCACAGATGTGGTAAGAGCCGATGAAAGCGTCTTGCGGTTTTTAGTGAGCGATAAAAATGCGATTTGGACATTTGAAACCGCGACAGCAAGCAGCGCAGCGATAAAAATATCAAGCAAATATGGTTTAAAAAGATAGACCACCAAAGCCAAAGCACAAAATACAAAAATTCCAAAAAATAGTCTATTGTTCATCTTGCTCCCTTAAAATGGGATTATTATAGCAAATTTATCAAAGTTGCTCATTTGCTTCCCAAATTGCTTAAGCTCTTTGCCATCAAGCTTGCAAAGCTAGCAAGTGTGGCTAGGCTTTTGACATTTTTAGCATGCTACTGGCGCTTAGTAAATTTAGATAAATTGATAGTTTTACGTAAAATTTCTAGCTCAAAAGCTCCTATAAATTTAGCCTTTTACGTACACTGAAAATTTGCCCCGACGATCTCGCATTCATCACAGATTTGAACATAAATAGTTCCCTCGCCATCTACTAGACTTCCAAGAGGAATTTGTGCTATGTATTTCATGCTTTTGCTACATTTTGGACATTTTAAATGCTCGGCATCTTGCTCCCACTGCGGATATCCTCCAAGCAAAATTTCGCTATCTATCATATATGAGTAGTGAGCGCAAACCTCGCTGGCTAGCTCGAAATTTTGCCCATCAAGAGTCGTCACAGCATCTCTTAAATAGTCATCACTCTCGCCCTCACCTACTATCTCTGTTTGCATATTATTGCCATCATTTTGGCAAAAATACTGCACAAGACCAATGCATGTTGGACAAAATTTAAGTACAGCATCGTTTTTAAGCTCTAGCCCAAGTCGCTTTAGACTCTCTTTTTTGATGATAAATTCCAGCATCTCGCCGCTACAAAATTTACATTTTTCATCGTTTAGTGCTTTAAATTTAATGCTTGCATCTGCGTTTTGGCTTGGCCCACATGTAAAACACTTATCAAAAACTAGGCTTCTTCTCTTACCACTCTCGTCAAAGCTCCAGCCAGCAACCTGAGCGTATGCGTCAGTATCTACGTGAAGCTTTACCTTCCAAGGCTTTGGCGCATTATAAAGCTTAAAAAATAGCTCCCTCACCACCTCATCGCCCTGCCACGCAAGCGCGCAAAGGATGTGATTAGTTTTTACCCTATTTTCAGCGCCATTTAGACTATTTATGAGCTCATCTCTTACATCACTTGAGGCGTTTTTGTAAATTTCAAATGGATAGTATTCACACTCTTTGGTTACTTCTCTTATTATCTGCTCGTCGCAAATGCCGTGCAGGTAGAAAATATAGACAAGATCGCTATAAATTTCATCATATTTGCCTATCTCGTCTGTGTGAGCTAGGACATTTTTTAGCTTTTGCTTAATCTCAGCCTCGCTTAAGCCTTGATAAAACTCCAGCTTCTCTTTTTGCCTGCAATCATAGCAGATCCCATCAAAGTAAATCGTCCTTTGCTCGCACCTAGGACAAAGATGTGGCTCACCCATTTTTGCTCCAAATTTAAATTTTGCTACTCAAAAAGCCCTTTTTCGATATCAATCTTGACATTAAAGGTCTCAAAGCACTTCGCACTCGCGATTCTACCCTTTGCGGTGCGCTCGATAAAGCCATTTGCAAGCAAATATGGCTCGATGACATCCTCAACCGTGCCCTCGTCCTCACTAAGTGCCGCAGCTATCGTGCTAAGCCCCATAGGACGGCGCCTTGCTTGCATCAAAATTTCTAAATACCTAATATCCATCTCGTCAAATCCAAGCGAATTTACACCAAGTGCGTTAAGCCCCTCTTTCGCACGCTCGTGGCTGATGATTAGCTCGTCATTTACCTCGGCAAAGTCGCGAATTCGCTTTAATAGTCTAAGAGCGATCCTTGGCGTGGCACGTGAGCGTTTGGCGATCTCGAGTGAGGCGTTTTTATCGCACTCTTTGCCAAGCTTGGCAGAGGCTATCTGCACGATACGGCTTAGCTCGCTGCTTGTGTAAAACTGCAGCCTAAAGTCCATCCCAAAGCGGTCTCTTAAAGGCGCTGAGATCATGCCAGCACGTGTCGTTGCACCAATCAGTGTAAATTTTGGCAGATCTATCTTGATAGTCTGAGCAGCTGGGCCAGAGCCTATTATGATATCAAGCCTAAAGTCCTCCATCGCAGGGTAAAGCACCTCCTCGATAGCTGGGCTTAGGCGGTGGATCTCATCGATAAAAAGCACGTCGCCCTCTTGTAAATTTGTAAGGATCGCCGCAAGATCACCACTCTTTTCTATCATCGGTGCTGCAGTCATTTTGATACTTACACCCATCTCGTTTGCGATGATGTGAGCAAGGGTGGTTTTACCAAGTCCTGGAGGGCCGTAAAATAGCACGTGATCTAGGCACTCATTTCGCTTTTTGGCTGCTTTTATAAAGACATCTAAATTTTGCTTGATCTTTTCTTGTCCGATATAGTCTTCAAATTTTGTCGGTCTAAGCGAGACTTCAAAGTCATTTTCAAAGCTTACTTTTTCGATTTCAACGATTCTATCCAAAGTTTTTCCTTCTAAATTTAAGGCTTCATTTTACGCTTTTATACTTAATCTAAGCTCGTTTAAATTTATAGTAAAAGGTGCTGCCTTCATTATAAACGCTATCAACACCGTATAAAATGTCATGTTTTTGGCAAATTTCGCTGACGATATTTAGCCCAAGACCAAAGCCACCTTGGATTTCATCCTCTCTGACGTATCTTTTCCAGACCTTTTTGACGTCCTTTATCCCCTTGCCAAAGTCCTGCACGCTAAGATTTATGCGGTCTGCTTCAAGCTCTAAATTTACTATTATCTCGCTCTCTTTTGGGCTGTATTTTATGGCGTTTGTGATGGTGTTATCGATGATGCGTTGAGCTTCGACCTTGCTTAGCATAGTAAATGCATCGCCTTCTAAATTTGTCTTTATCTCGATGTGTTTGACATCGGCCACGCTTGAGAGAAATTTCACTCGCTCTATTATATATTCGCCCAAATTTAGGCGCTCAAGTGGAAATTTTATGTAGCCACGCTTTATAAAATACTCGACATCTTCGTAGGTTATTTGCATCTGTTTTAAGGCGTTTTTGATGCGAGTTATATACTTGTTTTCAAGCCCAAGCATCTCAAGATTCATGCCAGCTACGCCAAGTGGGGTCTTTAGCTCGTGCATGGCGTCGTTAAAGAAGTTGTTCATATACTTTTGAAACTCTTTATAGGGCTTAACGCTGCTTAGATATAAAAAATAGACGATAAAAAGCACAGCCACAAGGATGACAAGGAGCATAAGTGCCGCTAGAAATATACTTTTTTCATTATCAAGCTCTTTTTCAACGACAATATAATAAGGCGTTTTATCCTTTATAAAAAAACTTTTATAAAACAAGAAGCCATTTTCTTCAAGTGTTACAAATTTAAAGTTGCTTGGCTGCTTGGAGAGATTTGAAATAATTGGATTAAAATTTACATCATAGATCGCAAATTTATACTTTAAAGAAGGAGTTATATTTTCATTTTTTAAAAACGAATTTTTGATAATAGTTTCATGCTTCATCGCACCAAAAAGAGCTTTTGAAGTGCTGTTTTTTTGACTTAAATTTAAGATCACAAAGCTTTGAAAACAAAAGAGCGACATTATGACAAATGTCGCTATGATCTGAATCTTAAAGCTCTTGTGCATCTATCTTGTAGCCTATACGCCTCTTTGAAGTGATAAAGTCACTAGTTGTTTTGTTTCTTATCTTTAAAACATGCATTCTGATATCAGCGCCCTCGATCTCTTTATCGTTCCAGACAAGATCTCTTAGCTCTTCCATACTGACATAAGAATTTAGATGCGAAACTAGACACTCAACAAGTGCGACTTCTTTTGCGCTAAGATCGACCATTTTGCCGTTTTTAAATAGCGCACGCTTGTTTAGATTAAAGCTAAACTCGTCATTGATCTTTACTATGTTCTTATCATCAGTACCATAGTATTTTCTCATAAGCTCAGCTACTCTAAATTTAAGCTCAGCAAGTTCAAATGGCTTTTTTAGGTATTCATTACAGCCAAGCTCGTAGCCAATCGCCATATCGCCTATATCAACTAAAGATGTTGTTATCATGATAGGAGCGTTTGGATTTAAGCTCCTTATGTACTTGATAACTTCATGTCCATTTACGCCAGGGACTTTTATATCAAGTATAAAAAGGTGATAGAAATTTTTCTCTATCAGATCACACGCCTCTTGGCCATCGCTCACCGCTGTAACTTCATAATCAAGCGTCTGCAAAAACTCACAGACGCTCTCTTGAAACCCTAAATCATCTTCTAAAAGCAAAATTTTCAAATCTCTCTCCTAAAAAATAAGTCTTATTAAGATTTAGCCCTATTGTAATATTTAATAGGTAAATTCAAAATTAAAATTATTTTTTAAGCATCAAATAAAAATTTGCCCCG
This sequence comes from Campylobacter concisus, assembly GCF_003049705.1. NCBI lineage: Bacteria > Pseudomonadati > Campylobacterota > Epsilonproteobacteria > Campylobacterales > Campylobacteraceae > Campylobacter > Campylobacter concisus. The sequence continues at coordinate 7,199 of NZ_PIRF01000006.1, read as the reverse complement.
CATAGACAATGTAACACCTTAGCAAAAATACGCCACATATTACGAATAATGCGTTAATCACGGCAAATTCGCGTTTAAAATCATGCACCTTTAAAACGCTTAAGTCTAAAATGATAGGTAAAGCCATACCAAAACCAATGACGCCAATATAAAACATCAGCCCAAGAGAATTTGCGCTAAGCGCATTTGCTACGCTCTGCGCACCACTTGTGCTTGCACCTTTTACAACCATAAATAGAGCAACTATGAGTAAAAACTCGGCGATAATCGCAAAAAAATCAAATTTTAATAAATAGTGTGCAATATCGTTTTGCCTTTTTGCCTTATCTTTTAGCACGCCAACAAGTAACGTAAATGCACCAGCACAGCTCAAGCCTGATACTAAAAATAATACCGGCAAGACTGATGTGTTCCAAAGTGCGATCTTGTGAGCTGCGCTTAGCAAAAAGCCTGTATATGCACCAACGCCAATGCCTAGGATAAAAAGCAAAATTTCAAGTAGGCTTGAAAGCTTGCTAGCAAAATTTGCAACCATATCAAAAAGAGAAATTTTAAGCAATGCAATCTCGTTTTTAAATGCACCAACTGCATATATAACGCTAAGAGGCGTATAAACTAAAAGTAGTGCAACGCCTATTGACATAACTGAGTCAAAGTTATAAAGCAACAAGATCCAGTAAAAGCTAAGCGGCTTGCCAAGATCAAGCACCAAAAGAGCAAGTCCAAGGACGATCGCCACTGGAGCGATAAGAGCAGCTGCTTTAAAATAGTAGTTCTCTTTGCCATACTTTTTTGAAATGAGCACAGCAACGATGCTAGCACCCGCACTAAGTCCTGCTAAAAATAGATAAACGGCTATCGGCCAGCCCCAGTAAATTTCAGAGTATTGAGCTAGGCTTCCTGACATGTTATTCATGATGTGCTCCTTTTGTATTTGCGATCATCGCAAGTGAAGGTTTTGTGTTTAGCTCCGCTTTTGGCAAGTAGTATTTGCTCTCTTTTAATTTCTTTGAAATTTTAGAATTTTCATCATTTACATCGCCAAAAGTTAGGGCATTTGTAGGGCAGACGCTAACGCAAGCTGGCTCTTTGCCCTCTTCTAGCCTACTCTCATAGCAAAATGTGCATTTGCCTATCTCGCCATTTGGCAAGACATAACGAGCGTCGTATGGACAGGCCAGGATGCAGTATTTGCAACTAACGCAAATTCTATGATCAAGCAGCGTCACGCCATCAGCCGTTTTAAAGCTAGCGCCAGTTGGGCAAACCTCAACACAAGGTGCATCTTCGCACATAACACAGCTTTGACGTAAAAAGTCAGTCTTTAAATTTGGAAATGTCCCACTCATCTTTGCATGCACCTGCAAGCGGTAAAGTCCCCTTGGTACGTTGTTTGCACTTCTGCAAGCTACCGAGCAGCCTTGACAGCCGATGCATAAATTTTCATCATGTATCATCATATATTTTTTCATTTTCTATCCTTACGCTTTACTTATGCTAACGCCAACATTTGTAACCATAGTCGCAGCCACTGGCCCTTCGGCTGGATTAAGAAGCACGCTTGTATTTAGCCCCACGTGATCTATACTCTTAAGAGCTGGAGTGATGTGTCCAAAGCCGTGATAGATAAAGAGTGTATCTTCTCTAATGCCCTCGGTCACCATAAGCTTGCCCTTTTGCTCGCCAAATTTATTTTTCACCACGACCATATCGCCATCACGTAAATTTTTACGTTTAGCTGTTTTTGGATTTATCCAGATAGGGCTATCACTCATAAGATCATGAAGCGACGGCACTGCCTGAGTATGGCCGTTGGTATGAATAGGCGTTTTGCCACAAGTTAGACAAAGATCATGTCCATCAAATGTGTCCATATCTTTGTCATTTAGCGCGCCATATCCTGCAAACTGCGCTTCGACATCAGGCAAAAATAGCTCTATCTTACCGCTTTTTGTTTTAAGCTTAGCCATATCGTCCATTAGTCCATTTTCACCTACAAATTTAGTAGCGACTGGATATTTAGCAACAAATTTATCGATCATGCCCTTTTCTCTAAACAAAATTCCCGGCTCATCCCACGTGATAAAACCATCTTTTTCAAGAGCGGCAAGTAAATTTACATCTCCGCCAGCTTGTTGCATCCTAAACTCACGTATGTCGTTCCAAGTGTAAAGCTCATCTATCTTCATGCGGCGTGCTAGCTCCCTAAAGATAAATGCCCCGTCCTTCGTGTCGCCAACTGGATCAATAACTTTATTTCTTATCATATAAGCTGGCTTTAGACCTGACTTATCCTCTATGCCCTCGTCGCGCTCAAGGTAGCTACTCTCAGGCAAGATGACATCAGCAAATGTCGCCATATCGTTTAGATAGACATCGCTTACCACGATAAAATCAAGCTTCTTCATCGCCTCTATGCTCTTCATCGTCTCAGCAACGTTTATTAGGTGGTTAAAGCGGATGTTAAACCAGCCTTTTATGGCGTAAGGCTTTTCGTTTAAGATAGCGTCATTTATATCCATCAAAACGCCATGTTTTCTACTTACAAATTTATGCCTACCAGTCTCGCCAGCAAAGTCTAGTCTAGTCACTTTTGGTACTTTAAATTTATCATCTGGATTTTTAAGAACGGGGAATTTATCCTCGCCGACTAGTTTGTTAAAGGTTTTTGCATTTTTGCCACCAAAAAGACCGCCTTTAACCTCCCAGTTGCCCATCATCGCATTTGCCACCATGATAGCCTTTGTCCTCATATATTCAGCTTTTGTGGTGGTTGTCTTATGCCCAAAATCAAAAATAACTCTTGGAGCAGCTTTATAAATTTCATCAGCGATGCGTCTAACATCACTTGCTTTTATGCCAGTGATTGTCTCTTGCCATTCAGGCGTTTTGCCCTCTACGCTTTTAACGATCTCATCAAAGCCAATTGTAAATTTTTCTATAAATTCCTTATCGTAAGTGCCATTTTGTATCCATGTATTTATGATAGCTAGCACAAAAGCTAGATCGGTACCAGGTCTAACTGGCAGCCACTCATCAGCCTTTGAAGCCACCACGCTAAATCTTGGCTCAAGCACAAGTAGCTTTGTATCTTTTTTAGCTGCAAATTTAGCAAGCTTTTTAGCATCGGCTATGACGATGCCTTCAAAGAGGTTGTGACCAAAATTTACAACGTATTTTGCATTTGCAAAGTCTCTTTTTAGCTTAGCGATGCCATACATCTGCTCGCAGACCATCTGATATGTGATCGGACAGCATGAAAAGTGTGAAAAGCAGTTTGGCGAACCATAAGATGAGGCAAAATTTACCATTAGCTTGTGTGTTTGCGAGCTTTTACAGGTAAAGACAAAGCTTTCAGGGCCATACTTTTGCTTAATCTCAAGCATTTTTGAAGCAACTAGATCAAGTGCCTCGTCCCAGCTGGCCTCGCGCCACTTATTTTCGCCTCTCTCGCCGACCCTGATCAAAGGCTTTTTGACCCTATTTTCGTCATAAAGCTGGCTAAAACCAGAGCCACCTCTTGCACAAAGCGAAGTCGCCGTACCACCAGCTTTTGGATTACCGCTTAAGAAGCAAATTTTATTATCAACAAACTTTTGCTTCGATAGGGCATCTTGAAGAGCACATCTCGCAAAAGCTACGGACGTACTTCTCATCTTGCTTTGCAGCATTTTCTAAAGCACCACCCGGTAAGGACGATGCAACCATACTAACTCCAGCACCGAATTTTAAAAATTCTCGTCTATTTAAGCTCATCTTTCTCCCTTTAAAAGATATTTGCCTTTAGTTATTCTAGTATTTAAAGTTGAAAATAAAATTAAATCTTACTTAATATTTATATTTAGATTTTTAGTTTTAAAAAATTAGTATTCTAATATAAAAATAAGTAAAATTCTAAAAATTATAAATTTAATTAATATAATTTTTAACGCAATCTTATAAAAAATTTGAATATAAATTTTTGATTAAGGATTTTGAATAGAAATTAAAAATTTTCAAGGGATTTAAAAAGCCGAGAGAGATCTCGGCTTAAGTTTGATTTAAAATACTTATAAAAGTATCGGAGCTATCAAAAATCCAAGTGCGACAGAAAAAGCAATAGCTAAAACACCTGGAATAAAAAAGGAGTGGTTAAATATATATTTACCTATCCTAGTTGTTCCAGTATCATCCATTTGAACGGCTCCAAGAAGTGTCGGATATGTTGGCAACACAAACAATGCTGAAACTGCAGCAAATGATGCAACTAAAATATATGCGTCACCGTTATTTGCAGCAGTTAAACCAAGTGCGGCTATAACTGTAGGAATAAGTGCCTTTGCGGTAGCAGCTTGAGAGTAAAGAAGCATACTAGCAAAAAATAGCGCAACAGCTAGCATAAACGGATAGTCTTTAACAAAATCGCCGGCAAAATTTTTGATCGCATCGGTGTGATTTACCACGAAAGTATCTCCAAGCCACGCTACACCTAGCACGCAGACGCACGCAGTCATACCACTTTTAAATGTAGCTGTATTAAATAACTTATCGACTTTAACGCCACAAGTTAGTGTGATTAAAGTAGCGATAACTAGCATAAAGCTCATAATAGCGTTATCTCTAGTTAATACCAACACCTTTGTAGGTTTATCTGGATCTTCTACATATTTTACATTAGTAGTTGAGTCAGTTTTGACTTTTATATCTTTTGCGACAAGTTCATTAAATTTATCTGGACTTTTGGTCTCATAAATTTTTTCATAGCCTGTTACATAGCTTGGTTTTATCCAGCCTACGTTTTTACTAATAGCAGTAGCATATAAAACGACAGAGATAACACCAACTAAGAATATTAAAACAGATAGTTTAGCTCCTTTTGGAAGCTCTTTTTTCTCTTCGATTTTAACATCTTTGATTAGCCCTTCTTTAAGTCTTCTTTGATACTCTTTATCGCTACTTAGATCAAGATTATAAAATATATTTATAACAAGAGCTGTTAGCATACAACCAATAAAAGTTGTAGGTATCCAGATAGCTAATAGTAATGGATAGCTAATGCCAAGTCCACCCAAAGCATGCTCACCAGCCATAAATACAACCGCTGCTGAAACCGGGCTTGCTGTAATAGCTATCTGACTAGCAACAACAGCTATACTAAGAGGCGCGCTAGGCTTAATGTTTTGTGTCTTTGCAACTTCGGTAATAACTGGAATCATAGAAAATGCTGTGTGTCCAGTACCGGCAAATACAGTTAGTAAGTAAGTGACAACTGGAGCTAAGAAATTTATGTATTTTGGATGTTTTCTTAGTATCCCTTCAGCTATTTGCACCAAATAATCAAGGCCACCAGCTACTTGCATAGCTGTAATAGCAGCTATAACGGACATAATGATTAAAATAACATCCCAAGGTATACTACCTGCTTTTAATCCAAGTCCTAAAGTTAAAACTACGACGCCAATGCCACCAGCATAACCAATAGCCATACCGCCTAGTCTAACACCCAAGAATATCGCACCAAAAAGCACGATCAACTGTAATATCAATGAAATATCCATTGAAAACTCCTCTATTAAATTTTATAACTAAAATTTTTACTTAAGCGTGTCAGAATTTTGACACGCTTTTAATAATACTTTGCTTAAATTTTTACCTAATCATGCTTGGATTTAGCATATTTTTTGGCTCTAAAATTTTATCGATCTCTTCTTTGCTTAGATAACCTCTCTCTAGGCAGATATCACCAACTGCTTTACCAGTTTGCAACGCTTCTTTAGCAATACTTGCAGATTTTTCGTAACCGATGTATGGATTAAACGCAGTTACGATACCAACTGAGCCTAGAACTGATTTTAAGCAAGCTTCTGGATTTGCTGTTAGTTTTCTTACAGCTTTTTCAGCTAGTGTTTTCATCGCATTTTCAAGTATAAATATAGAGTTAAATAGCGCATAAGCAATGCCTGGCTCAAATGCATTTAGCTCAAATTCGCCTCTCTCACTGCAAAGCATGATAGTTACGTCGTTACCGATTACTTCATAGCATGCTTCGCCTACAACCTCAGCAATAACTGGGTTTACTTTGCCTGGCATGATTGAGCTACCTGGTTGCATTTGTGGTAAATTTATCTCGCCAAGGCCGCATCTTGGACCTGAGTTCATTAAGCGAAGGTCGTTTGCGATTTTTGAAAGTCTAACAGCTGCAGTTTTTAACGCACCACTTACGTGAACGAAGTCTGCTGTATCTTGTGTAGCTGCGATGAAATCATCAGCTTTTTTGAAATCAACACCAGTGATATCTTTTAACTTTTTAACAACCACATTTTTATAATCAGGATGGCAGTTAATACCTGTACCAATCGCAGTTGCACCCATGTTTAGATATGTCATTGATTCGCGTGCAGCTGTGATCTTTTCGATATCGCTTTTAATGTAGCTCGCAAATGCATTAAATGTATTTCCAAGTGTTGTAGGAACTGCGTCCTCAAGCTCAGTTCTACCCATTTTAATGATATCTTTAAAATCTTTTGCTTTTTTATCAAGTTCGTCTTTTAGTAGATTCATTGCAGCAAGCAAATCAGTAAGTTTTGCGTAAGTTGCTACTTTTATTGAGCTTGGATAAGTGTCATTTGTACTTTGTCCAAGGTTTGTATGATCGTTTGGATGGATGTATTGATACTCGCCCTTTTTATGACCCATGCTCTCAAGCGCGATGTTTGTAATAACCTCATTTGCATTCATATTTGTACTTGTTCCAGCACCACCTTGGACCATATCAACAACAAATTGATCTAAAAACTCACCTGCTATTACTCTATCAGCGGCTTTTGCTAGCGTATCAGCGATCTTAGGATCTAAAACGCCAACCTCTTTATTTGCAAGTGCAGCCGCTTTTTTGATTTGTGCAAATGCTTTTACAAAGTATGGATACTCTTTTAATGTTCTACCGCTCATGTGAAAATTTTCGGTAGCTCTAAATGTTTGGATACCATAATAAAAATCGTCAGAGATTTCCAACTCACCTATAAAATCGTGTTCTTTTCTGGTTGCCATAACCATTCTCCTTATAAAAAATGTATTAATGAAATTATATAGATATTTAATATTTTAAATATTAATTACTACTTTATTTTTTTAAGCTTTGACTTTTAACCTAGATAAAACGACTTTTGGAAAAAAATTTATAGTAGCTTTTAAGCTATATTTAATAATATAGCTTAGAT
>NZ_PIRF01000005.1 GCF_003049705.1 Campylobacter concisus | reverse complement strand
GAGTAGATAGCAATGGCAAACTAACTAAACCTGAATATGCTGAAATTTATGATGAAGTAGATAGAAATAAAAATACACTTAAATCAAGATTATTTAATGGTGAGTGGAATATATGTGCAGGTATATTAGGAGATAGACGATCATTTTCTTCGGCTACTGTATTAAATAACTCTGGCTTTAAGACAAGAGCTAGACAAGCAGTATTTTTAGCGGCCCAACTAGGAGAATTAGATGCTTTAAAAGTGCTAGCTAGATACTTTTCTTCTTCATCTTATATATCAGGCTCAAATAAAGACTTACAAACAAAAATAAAATTTGAAAAATTGTTTAAAAACCCTCCACTAGATGAATATGGCATGATGCCTTATCTAGATGAAATAGTAGGTAATTACTTTGTGATGGATTTTAATAGGGACGGAGTAGCATTTGATCCAGAAGGAACAACACATAAATTTTTAAGAGAACTCGTAGAAGATAAAGGTAAATTACTAGACCCTAGAGACCTTGATGCAAACGAGACTACAAGAGAAGAATTTATGTCTTACTTAAAAGCTGAAATGCCTCATTTTACAACTAGATTTGATAAAAAAGGGTTTCCAAACAAAATGACAGATAGAGACATAGATCTCTATATCGACTCCACCCTCCTAGAATCAAAAATAATGTCCCTAACTCCACCTGAGGGCTATCCTAATGCACCATACTATAACACACCTGAAGAGCTAACAAGACTATATGAAGCAGGTAAATTAGACAAAAAGCTAAATCCACTAACACCAGTAATGTATAGAGAAAGTTTTCCTGAAGATCTTAGAGCTAAGATACTAAGCTATGCCAAAGAGCATAATATAAAGGATTAAAGAATAAATTTAATATCTATGGCTCCAAACGGAGCCAAATATAAATAAAAGACATAGGCATCTCTATGATAACCGGCCTAATAGAACTTTATAAAACCTCATATGAAAAACTAGAAGAAAACTATAAAGAGATAATGTATGTAAGCAATATATTTATTGCACTATTAACTTAAAAAAATAAATTAATTTTAAGAGATAATTAGACCTTTTTATAAGAAAAATCGCAAATAGCGTTCTATACAAATTTTGATAAAGAATTTCAATATATTTTAATATCAAAATGAGCTAAATTTTGAAAAAATTAAAGCATATTTTTAAACTTGCTTTTAACTTTTTTGTTATAATATCCCATTAAAAATAAAAAGGATATTTTTTATCCTAATTAAGGTTTTTAAATTTGAGAGTATATTTAGATAATAACGCTACAACAATGGTTGATCCTGAAGCTTTTGAGCTTATGAAACCATATTTTTGTGAAAAATACGGCAATCCAAATTCACTTCATAAATTTGGCTCTGAAACACATCCAGCTTTAAGAACAGCGCTAGATCAACTCTACACCGGACTAAACGCAAAAGATAGCGATGATATCGTTGTTACCTCATGTGCAACTGAGAGCAACAACTGGGTAGTAAAAGGCATCTACTTTGACAAAATAGCAACTGGCGAGAAAAAGCGTATCGTAACAACTGCAGTTGAGCATCCAGCTATTTTGGCGACTTGTAAATTTTTAGAAAAATATGGCGTAGAGCTTACTATTTTAGATGTAAATAACGATGGCATAGTCACACCAGAACAACTAAGAGCTGTAATGGATGAGAATGTAGCACTTGTTTCTATAATGAGTGCAAATAACGAAACCGGCATGATCTTTCCTGTAAAAGAGCTTGCTAGTATCGCTCATGAATATGGAGCTTTATTCCACACGGATGCGGTTCAAGCAGTTGGTAAGATAAAGATAAATGTTCAAGACCTTGACGTTGATTTTTTAAGCTTTTCTGCGCATAAATTTCATGGACCAAAGGGTGTTGGAGCACTATTTATAAAAAATAGTATGCCGCTAAGTAGCTTGCTTCATGGTGGCGAGCACATGGGTGGACGCAGAAGTGGCACGCTCGATGTTCCTGGCATCATCGGCATGGGTAAAGCACTTGAACTGGCAAATAAATTTATGGATTATGAGCACTCTCATGTTCGCCGTTTGCGTGATAAGCTTGAAGATGCAATTTTAAAAATTCCTGACGTTAGCGTTGTAGGAAAAAAAGAACAACGTGTGCCAAATACCATTTTGGCTTCTATAAAAGGCGTTGAAGGCGAAGCTATACTTTGGGATCTAAACAAAGCTGGCATCGCAGCTTCAACTGGCTCAGCATGTGCAAGTGAAACATTAGAGAGTAACCCAATAATGGAGGCCATAGGGGCAGATAAAGAGCTGGCTCACACCGCACTTAGACTATCTCTTTCTAGATTTAATACAGAAGAAGAGATTGATTATGCGATCGAGCATATAACAAAAGCGGTAAATAGACTAAGAGGTATCTCTAGTACATTTGCCTACGCCCCAGAATGGCATAAGAGTGGATTATAAAATTTAAAGGAAATAAACATGGCAAAGAATAATTTGATCGGAGGCTCTATCTGGGATGAGTATTCTAAGGTAGTGCAAGATAGGATGAATAATCCTAAATTTATGGGAGAGATAACCGAAGAAGATGCTAAAAAGGCAAACGCAAAGCTTATTGTGGCTGACTTTGGTGCAGAAAGCTGCGGTGATGCGGTTAGGCTATACTGGCTTGTTGATGAAAAGACAGACAAAATAATAGATGCTAAATTTAAAAGCTTTGGCTGTGGCACAGCGATAGCTAGCTCTGATACGATGGCTGAGCTTTGTATTGGCAAAACGGTCGATGAAGCTGTCAAGATAACAAATTTAGATGTTGAAAGAGCTATGCGTGACAACCCAGAAACACCGGCTGTCCCGCCTCAAAAGATGCACTGCTCAGTTATGGCGTATGACGTTATCAAAGCAGCAGCCGCAAGCTATAAAGGCATAGACCCAGAGCATTTTGAAGATGAGATCATCGTTTGCGAGTGCGCTAGGGTAAGCCTTGGTACGATTAAAGAAGTGATAAGACTAAATGACCTTCACACAGTAGAGGAGATCACGCAATACACCAAAGCTGGTGCGTTTTGCAAGTCTTGCGTAAAGCCTGGTGGCCATGAAAAAAGAGAATATTATTTGGTGGATATTTTGCGTGATACTAGGGCTGAGATGGAGCGTGAGAAGATCGAAGCTCAGGCAAATGCCCAAGCAAATCACACTTTAGGCGACATTAGCTTTGAAAATATGACGATGGTAGGGCAGTTAAAAGCGGTAGAGTCTGTCATAGATAAAGAAATTCGCCCAATGCTCGAGATGGATGGCGGAAATTTAGAAATTTTAGATATCAGAAATGATAACGGAGAAAATACTGATATTTATATCCGCTATCTTGGTGCTTGCTCAGGCTGTGCAAGTGGCTCAACTGGCACTCTTTACGCGATTGAAAATGTCTTGCAAGAGAGCTTAAGCCCAAAAATTAGGGTTATGCCTATTTGATTTTATTGACTAGCCCTTGTGGGCTAGTTTTTATTCTCTTAAAAATTTTAAAATTTCACTTCTAATTTGATCCAAATCACCCACGAATTTTTTTTCAAACTGCGAGCGATTAAAGGTTCGCTGACGTTTTGCTAACTGAGCCGTATGCGTAGCTATGAGCTCTTCAAGCTCGTTTTTAGAAATTTCTTTATCTAAAAATTGCTTGCACTCTTTTAAACCTATTGATTTTAGGGGTTTTGGCTCACTTTTGTATTTATTAAACAAAAATTTCGCCTCATCTATGAGCCCAGCTTCAAGCATGCCTTTTGTTCTTTTCTTGATACGTTCTCTAAGCTCATCTTTATCCCATAAAATTTCAAAGATCGCTAGCTCTTTTATGATGCTCTCTTTAGTATTTTCTCTTAGCCAAATGCTTGGGATTTGGCTACTAAATTTATAAATTTGATACCACTTTTCGAGGCGATAAGAGTCGTTTTGGCTAAATTTGCTTGCAAACTCAGGATCGATTTTTATAGCTAGCTCATAAATTTCTTGATTGCTTAAATTTAGCTCACATTTTGGCACATCTGGTGCAAGTCCGCTAAGCATTGATTTTAGATAAAAGCCACTACCTCCTGTAATGATGAGCGGGCAGTCTTGTAAGTGCGCAAATTCCTTTGCATTCTTATAAATTTCGAAAAATGCCCCAACGCTAAATTCTTCATCAGGATAAATTTCATCTACACCAAAGTGCTTTATAGTTTCAAGCTGTTCTTTATTTGGCTTTGCACTGGCGATATCTATCTCTTTATAAAGTGCAAGCGAATCAAGACTTAAGATGACGCCATTAAGCTCCTTTGCAAGCTCAAATGCAAGATCGCTTTTGCCGCTTGCTGTGGTGCCAATTATTGCAAATTCTTTAAACAAGTCTAGCCCTCGTAAAACGAGCTAAAGAGTAAAATTTCATCATTTTCCTCGTTGTTTTTACCATCTTTTATAAGACTTGCCAAAACACCGGCAAAATACGGAGCAAAGCTAAGTTCATTTAGTCCATAAGCTTGGTTATAGATCAAGTTACTATATATGTTATCGCGTCCAAGAGCTGGCTTATCGTTTGAGCTAAGAAGCACGTAGTTTGCCCTAAAACTAGGCTCTTTTAGCTCGCTTATGCCAAGATGTATCTTTAGCTCATTTAAAAATGCATTAATTTTTTCAGTTTTAACAAGCGTATCGATAGCGCCGACTTGTAAATTTGTAATAATCGTAACGCCATTTTTAGTAGAATAAATTTTGGCAAATAGATCATTTAAAATGATTGGTTTTTCAGGGATTTGCCCTTCATTCAGACTAAGATCAATAGTGTAAAATTTAGCCAAGATCGCATTTAAGCTCGTGCCTAGCTTATTTGAAAGCTCTAAATTTTTTGAAGCGATCACAAAGTTATCGGCTTCATATTCGCCGTTATTGCCGGTAGCTTTTTGCACTATTTGCCCCTGCGTTTTTAGCTCGTAAATTTCATCATTTATAAATTTTGCCCCAAGAGAATTTAGCTCATTTATCAAAGCTTTTTTGAGCTCATTTGTATCAATGCTTGCGTTGTTGGCTAAATTTATAGCGCCTTTTATGTTTTTATTTATTAGCCCAAAATTTGCAAGCTCTTTATCTACGCTTAAAATTTCTTGCTCGCTATGGGCAACCTTTGTCTCATCAAGCCTTTTTTTAAAGCTTTCGTCATTGCTAAAAAGTAGATAAACGCCGCTCTCATCGAAATTTATCTGCGGATATTTGTTGTTTAAATCTCTTAAAATTTCAAAGCTTTTCTTACCAAATTTTGAAAACAAAATTTGCATCTTTTTGTCGTGAGCTTTGGTTGATTTAAGTATAAAATTTGTCATCCAAGCTCTAAAATTTTCATTTAAGCAAATACTTATATCAAGCTCGCTTTTTTTGCTAACTAGCCCCATAAACGAGCTAGATATCGCTCCATCTTTTGCAAGAGCGTGTGTACCAAAGGGTGCTAAAATTCCATTTGTAAAATCATCTTTTTGGCTGCTAATAATTAAAATTTCTTCACCTTTTTTAGCTAATTCGTAAGCCGTAAATAACGCACTAAAACTATCTCCAATAATCGCTACTTTGCCCATAATAACCCTTTGTTTTAAATTAATCTTGTAATGATAATATAAATTCAAATTTAAAGCAAAATGGTGTAAAATCAACCATTTTTAAAGAAAATGGAAATTTATCAAATGATAGAAAAATTAAAAATTATCGCTGAACTTATCGTTTTTAAGCATTCTGTTTTTGCTTTGCCTTTTATTTTTGTTGCGATGATAGTTGCTAGCAAGATAGAAAGTGGCTCGGCTTGGTTTGGCTTTAAACTACTTATTTTAGGTACTTTTTGCGCTGTTAGTGCTAGAAATTTTGCTATGGCTTTTAATAGATACAAAGATGAAGATATCGATAAGCTAAATCCGCGAACTGCAAGCCGTCCAAGCGTTGATGGTCGTATCGGTAGGAGCAATATGCAGCTTTTTATAGTGGCAAATGCGTTTATTTTTATCGCATGCGCTTATTTTATAAATTCGCTCGCATTTTGGCTAAGTTTTCCTATTTTAGCTATTCTTGGCGGATATTCGCTGTTTAAGCGCTTTAGCGAGCTAGCACACTTGGTGCTTGGCCTTAGCCTAGGTCTTGCTCCCATCGCTGGCGTGGTCGCAGTGAGTGCTGCTATACCGCTTTGGAGCGTATTACTTTGCCTTGGTGTGACATTTTGGGTAGCTGGATTTGACTTGCTTTACTCACTTCAGGATATGAAATTTGATAAAGAAAACAAGCTCTTTAGCATACCAGCTATTTACGGCGACAAGGCTACACTTTTTTTATCAGCCATTTTTCATGCTTTAGCTTTTATATTTTGGCTACTTTTTGCTTGGGCGGCTGGACTTGGAGCGATGGCATTTTTTGGAATTTTAGTAAGTGGCGTTATTTTATTTTTTGAGCATAGGATCGTAAGACGCGACTTTAGCAAGATAGATAGAGCATTTTTTACATTAAATGGCTATTTGGGAATTTTATTTTTTATCTTTGTTTGGATTAGCGTATTATGAGTGAGATTAAGCTGTTTAAAGCACCTCTTGATATGGAATTTGAGTCTGATAAAGATGGGAGCGAGAAATTTAAAAGAGAGTTTGACTCCATCTTGCCGGGCGAAGAGGATGCGCTTGGGGCTTGGCTAAAACGAGCTAAATCACGTGGCGAAACCAAAGAGAGCGATCAAGTTTTATTAACTTTGCTGATCGAGCTTCATAGAAAAGTTGATGCGCTGAGTGATTATATTAAAAATGAACATAAGCAATATTTGCCACTAAAAGAGAGAGTGAGTATCGAAGAAATAGGCTTTACACACATCAAAATAAGCGAAGAAAAATTTATAAAAGATGAAATTTACTACGCAAGGATTGCTATGCCTATCTTTCCAAAGAGAAATTTGAGTCTTTATTTAAGAGCTATTAGTGAAAATTTAGCAAAGATAGAAAATATGCACGAAGAGGATGAAGCCGACTGGAACGCTTACGTAACAGCTAGAGAGCGTGTAATGATAAGAGAAATGAGAGCGAATTCGTAAAGGAAAAATATGGAAATTTATATTTTTTTAGGCTTTGGTATCGTTTTGGCGATAATAGTAGCTTTAATGTTGATAAAAGATAGTGAGACAAATAAGAAATTTGCGAGATTTGAGCGAGCGATAGAAAGCGTTATGCAAGAAAATTTCAATCTAAAAAAGCAAATTTCAATGCTTGAGGGCGAGGCGTTTAAAAATAGTGAACAATATGAGCCACTTAAAAAACAGATAAAAGAAAATATTGATTTGCAAATAAATGAGAAAATTGTGCCAATAATTCGTGCTATTAAGAGCATCGAGCGAGTAATTGATGATTTTGCAACAGAGCAAAAAGATAGAATTGTTAGTCTTGAAGAGCGAACAAGAGATATTAATAAAATCGCACCAAGTGTCATCAATGAAGAAGAACAAATTCTAAAAATGTTTAAAGATGGAAAAAGTGCAGCAATGATCGCAAAAGACCTTCATGTTGGAATGGGGCGAGTCGAGTTTGTGCTTAAATTTCATAAATTAGCCTAAATTTGCAGGCTAATTTTAAAAAGACAAATCTACTCTTAAACTACAAAAATTGGCTTAAATTTTTATTTTGATTTAAATCTTTTAACATATAATTGAAAAAATTATAAAAAGCTCTAACCAAGCTTAAGAAGGTGCTTTATGCTAATCGATAAATATGGTCGGGTTGTTGATTATTTAAGGATTTCTGTAACACAGCGTTGCAACTTTAGGTGTAGGTATTGTATGCCTACAACGCCATTTAGCTGGACGCCAAGAGAGAATTTATTAACTTTTGAAGAGCTATTTTTATTTGTAAAAGTGGCTATCGATGAAGGCATAAAAAAGATAAGAATCACTGGCGGCGAACCGCTTGTACGTAAGGATTTGGACGTTTTTATAAAGATGATAAGTGATTATAATCCAGATATCGATCTAGCGCTTACTACAAATGGCTATATGCTTTCACACTTTGCCAAAAGGCTAAAAGACGCTGGACTAAAACGCATAAATATGTCACTTGATACACTAAATGAGCAAAAGGCTAAATTTATCGCACAAAAAAGCGTTTTACACGAAGTTTTAGCTGGCTTTGAATCAGCTCATGATGCTGGATTAAAGGTAAAAATCAACACTGTCGCACTAAAAGGTGTAAATGATGATGAGCTTATAAATTTGCTCGAGTTTGCTAAATTTAGAGATTCTCAGATCAGATTTATTGAGTATATGGAAAATTCACACGCTAAAGATGATCTAAAAGGGCTAAGTAGCGATGAAATTTTAAAAATCATCTCACAAAAATATAATGTCACGAAAGATGGAAAACTACCAAATGCGCCTGCGTCTATTTATAGGCTTGATGATGGTTATAAATTTGGGATCATTGATCCGCATAAGCACGACTTTTGCGAGAGTTGCAACCGTATCAGGCTAAGTGCTGAAGGACTTTTGATACCTTGCCTTTACTTTGAAGAAGCTCTTAGCATCAAAAAAGCGGTTGAAAAAGGTGATATCGTAGCTGCAAGTGAAATTTTAAGGCAAGTGCTAGCAAACAAACCAAAAGAGAACAAATGGGCGATAGGTGCTAACAATGAAACCTCTTCGCGTGCCTTTTATCAAACTGGTGGTTGATGAGCAAAGAGCTAGAGCTAGTTGAAGCGTTTTTAAGCATTCAAGGCGAGGGAGCTTACCAAGGCAGACTCGCCATATTTTTACGCTTTTTAGGCTGCAACTTAAACTGCTCTGGCTTTGGCGTGCAAACAAAATCTTTAAAAACTGGCGAAAGCTTACTAGGATGTGATAGCATAAGGGCTGTTTTTAAAGGGCATTTTAATTATAAAATTTACAGTGTAGATGAAATTTTAGGCATAGTTGACAACCTATGCAAAGGCTTAATGCAAAAACCGATCATTGTTTTAACCGGTGGCGAGCCGCTCATCTGGCATGAAAATGAAAATTTTATAAATTTGGTAAAGAAATTGCTTGAAGATTATGAAGTGCATTTTGAGACAAATGGCACTATCTTAATTAATTTTGCTAAATATGAAATTTATAAAAAATGCCACTTTGCACTTGGTGTAAAGCTAGTAAATAGCGGAGTTAGCGAGCAAAAACGCATAAATTTAGATGCTATTTTGGCTATTAAAAATAATGCAAGAAGCAGCTTTTTAAAATTTGTCCTCTCGCACTTTGACAAAAGCGAGTTGGACGAGATTATAAATATAAAAAATAGAGTGGATTTGCCAGTTTGGTGTATGGCAATAGGAGCAAATAGAGCTGAGCTAAACGAAAATGCTTTAAAAACAGCAGAATTTGCCATAAAGCATGGATTTAATTATTCAGAGCGTATCCACATCAGGCTTTGGGGCGATAAAGAAGGTGTTTGATGATTATTAGAAAGCTTTTTAGATTTGAAAATGCACATATTGTGAGATTTTGTAGCTCAAAGCGTTGTAGGACTAGCATCCACGGGCACAGCTATGTGGCTGAAATTTTACTTAGCTCAAATTTTCTTGATAACGCCGGCATGGTTTATGATTTTGGCTTGATGAAGCAAAATATAAAAACGATCATCGATAGTTTTGATCACGCTACAACAATATTTTCAGGCGATAATGACGAGTATAAAAATGATCTAAAAAAGCACTCGGCAAGATGGATCGAGATTCCGCTAAATCCAAGTGCAGAGCAGTTTTGCCGCATATTTTTTGTACTAATAGAAAGACTGCTTGAACTTAGCGTGATGAATAACGGTGAGCGTGAAGTGAAGCTTCATAGCATTATCGTGCATGAGACTGATACAGGCTATGCACAGTGCTTTAAAGAGGACTCCGTAAATGCGCAAATGGGCGAGATAAAGCTAGATGAGATCAAATTTTCAGACGCTATCATAGAAGAGTGGGAAGATAAAAATTTATTCGAGAAGATGAAAAATAGGTTAAAAATAGAAATTCCAAAGGACGTTTGATGAAAAAAATTATAACTTCTTTTTTATTTATAGCTGGTCTATTTGCGGGTTGTGGAGATAAAGATGAGGCTAAAAACGATGTTAGCGAGCCAGTACCGAGTGACGTGACTATAGCTCAACCAGACGCAAATGTCACAATCGATGAACAACTCCCACCTGAGCCAGTCGTCGAAGAGAACGAGTCTCCTAAAGATAAGAAATGAACGAACATCTCTCCTCGCTTTTTGCATACACTTTGCCTTTTCATGTGATATTTTTTTATGCACTAGTTGCCTGTAATATACTTTATTTAATACTTACTCAGTTTAGTAGCAATAGTAAAAACTATGTACTTCGTATAAGATATTTTTTACCGATTTATCATATGCTACTTAGTTTTCTTGTGCTAACCGGACTTATTTTATGGGCGTATTACGGATATGAGTTTAAATTTAATGCCATAAAAATGTTAATTATCTTAATAATTTTAATCGCACTTAGTGCCATAGGTTTTAAAAGATTAAAAATTTATGCAGCTAATGGCGATTTAGAAAAATTTAAAAAATTTGCCCTTATTAAGGGATTTTGTGATCTTGTTTTAGTTGTAGTTGCAGGGATTTAGATGAAATTTTTATATGATAAAAATGCAGGTAATGAAAGCTTAAAGATAGTAAATGAAGCTTTTTTGCACCTAAAAGCTAGAAGAATGCAAGCTGGTGAGCGAATAAGTGTTAGAAATTTACGAGACTTTAAAGAGTATATTTATGAAATTGATGAGATTGATAGGCGAAGTGCGAGCTTAAGTCTTGTCTTTGCCAGCTCAAATGGCGAGCAAAAATTCGACTTTACGATCGCTTGGGCTATCGTCGATCCAAAGACGATAGAAAAGACATTGCCATTTTTAAATGAACTTGGCGTTGGTAAAATAGCTTTTGTCTATACTAAATTTTCTCAAGCAAATTTTAAGATAGATATTGAAAGGCTAAACTACATAAATGCTCTCTCTTGCGAGCAGTGCGGACGAACTTCATTAATGGAGTTTGAAATTTATAAAAATTTGGACGAGCTAATGAGCGTTTATAAAAATGTCTCAGCTATAAATTTTGGTGGTAAAAGCTTAAATGAAAAAAAAGATGACGAGCTTTTAATAATCGGTCCAGAGGGTGGATTTAGTGAGGAAGAGACGGCTAAATTTAAAAATAGCTACGGCCTAAATACAAAAAATATCTTAAGATCACAGACCGCGGTTATATCAGTAGCGGCAAAATTCCTAGCTTAATTTATTTGATTTTTAGATTTCTTTTTATATAATCAGCAACTTTTAATGTAGATAATTAGCCCAAAAATAATAAAGGAAAAATGATGAAAAAAGATATCCATCCAGAATACGTAGATTGCACTGTAACTTGTGCTTGCGGAAACACTTTTAAAACAAAGTCAAACAAAAGCGAGATCAGAATTGACATTTGCGACAAGTGCCACCCATTTTTCACAGGCAGCGAAAAGATAGTTGACAGTGCTGGCCGTGTTGAGAAATTTAAGAAAAAATACGCTCAAAAATAAGCCTTGCTCTACTTTATTCCTACTCCAATAGGAAATTTAGAAGATATCTCGCTTCGTGCGATTAGAATTTTGCGTGAATGCGAGATAGCCATCTGCGAAGATACAAGAGTTTGCAAAAGCCTTGTAAATCTGCTAAACGAACGCTTTGATGCGGGTATAAATATCTCAAAATTTATCCCACTTCACACTCATAACGAAGATGACTTTTTCATAAATTTAAGTGATGATTTTTTTAGCAAAAATGTGGCCTATATGAGTGATGCTGGCATGCCAGGTATCAGCGATCCTGGAGTAAGTCTAGTAAGATATGCTCAAACAAATAACATTGAATATGAAATTTTAAGCGGAGCAAACGCCGCACTTTTAAGCGTAGTCGCAAGCGGGCTTTGCGATAAAGAATTTGTTTTCTTAGGCTTTTTACCAAATACTGGCAGAGACAGAGCTTTAGCTATACAAAATGCTCTAAATTTAGCTTATCCGGCCGTTATTTACGAAAGCCCAAAACGCATACTAGGCTTAGTACAAAGCATCGCAAATCTAGAGCCTGAGAGAGAAATTTTTGCCATAAAAGAGGCCACTAAAAAATTTGAGACTAAATTTAAAGAAAAGGCTCAAAATTTAGTTCAAATTTTAGAAAAAGCAAATTTAAGTGGAGAGTGGGTGGTTGTCATCTCAAAGAGTGACAAAACAGCCACTCAAAATATTACAAAAGATGAGATACTTTCGCTTGATCTTGCTCCAAAAGTAAAAGCAAAATTGCTTAACAAAATAACTGGAGAAGATGTAAAAAAGATATATGATGAACTTACGAAAGCTTAAATTATGGGCTATGAAACTACTAAGTGATACTAAACGAAAGTGTAAAATTTACTCTAGTTACATACAAAAATAAGTTAAATTTTAATTGACTTTAGCTACCATAAGTTACCATGATAATATACGGAAAACAACTATTTTTACATATTTTGAACAAGCGACCACAGATATTAGAAGAGATATATCTCTCAAAAGAGTGTGACAAAAAACTCTTCTCTAAAATTTGTGGCACAGGCAAAAAAATCATCCGCGTGGATAATCAAAAAGCACAGTCTTTAGCTCGCGGTGGAAACCATCAAGGTTTTTTAGCGAATGTTAGTGAGTTTGAATTTTCAGACATTGCTGAGCTTAAAAAGCTAAATTTTATCGTTATTCTTTATGGTATAAGCGATGTTGGCAATATCGGTGCTATCGCTAGAAGTGCTTATGCTCTAGGCTGCGAAGGTCTTGTGATAGTGGCAAAAAGTATAAATATGCAAGGCGTTTTAAGATCAAGTAGTGGCGCTGCTTATGAGATACCAATAGCGATTTTTGAAGACGGGCTTAGTTTGTTAAATGAACTAAAGCAATTTGGTTTTAAAATTTATGCAACAGCAAGTAATGGCAAAAACGTAAAAGAGATGAGGTTTGCTGGTAAAAGAGCTTTGGTGATGGGCTCAGAGGGCGAAGGCATACCGCAAAAGGCTCTAGCAAAGTGTGATGAGTGTATTGGTATAAAGTTAAAAGAGGGCTGGGACTCCTTAAATGTAAGTGCAGCTTTTGCAATAATTTGTGACAGGATGATAGATGAATGAATTAGAGAATTTAAAAGAGATAGGTATAAAGGAAATTTCACGTAAAACGCATATTGAGCCTACATTTTTACAATATATTTTTGATAAAAATTTTGAAAAATTATCACGTTTAAACATTAGAGGCTATGCCAAGATTTTGCAACGTGAATATGATGTTGATTTGAGCGAATTGCTCGCTGAATATGATGCCTTTATGCAAGAAAATACCCCTGATGAGAGTCACAAAACTAAAGTTACTCCAAAAATTTCTTCTTACACTCCAAAAGATATTACTATGCAAAGACAAAGCGGTAGCGGCGGTGTTGGATTTTTATTTTGGCTTATCATTTTAGCTATTATCGCTGGCGTGGCATATCATTTTGATGCTTACAAATATATCGAGAATTTTTTATCGTTTTTAAATGATGAGAATAAAAGCGTGAGCTATTCGCAGTCAAGCATAGTAAATGAGGTGAAGAAAAATATCATCGATACAAATATCACCATCTCTCAAAATAGCCCTAAAATAGAAGCAAATGTATCAAGTGTGAAAATTTCAGCTCCAGTTGAGCAAAATGTGACAACAAGTCCTGCAAACATGGAGCAAAATGCTGTGAAGCCAAGCATGGCAGCTCAGTCAGCTCCTAAGATAGAGCAAAACATTACAAAGCCACTAAATGAGGCGGTTATTACACCAAAACAACGTGTCTGGATAGGCATCATTAACCTTGAAAATGGTCAAAAAGTATCAAACGACACAAGTAAAAGTATAAATATAAATTTAGACCAAAGGCAGCTCGTAGTTTGTGGAAATGGCAACATTGAGCTAAAGATCGGCGATAAGGTGACAAAATACAATCCAAGCCGCCCAGCTAGATTTTTAGTAGAAAATGGAGAGATGAAATTTGTGAGCTATGATGAGTTTGTAGAACTTAACAAGGGTAAATCTTGGTAAGAAAAATAGCGATTTTCACCGCTTTTAGTGTATTTGCCTATGCTTTTAGCTTACAAACTAGCGCAAGTGCTTTAAGCAATGTTGAAAATGTGCAAATTTCTTTAGAAAATTTAGACCAAAATGGCTCGCTCAATGTCAGTGAGCTAGTATCAAGATTAAAACAAAGCTCAAGTTACGATAGCATTTCATTTGGTTCAAATAGTTTGAATTTAAAATTTATAAGCGAGCAAAAAGTTCCTTCTACATTATTTGTAAAATCAATAAATTCAACTCTAGATGATGCCAACATAAGTATTTCAAGGATAAATTCCCTAAAAAATGGAGATCAAATTTCTTATGGGATTTCGACCATAAAAAATGGAGGAATAGATCCAAGTTTATTAAGCTTAGCACTTAGTCAAAGCGGTTTTAAAATTTTAGGATTTGATAGAGTTGATGGTAATTTAGAGATATTTTTAGATGCTCAGAATATGATTCTTAAGGCTACAAAGGTAAATTTTGACGAAGAGACGCCACTTTTAAAAAGCGGTGGTACTTATTTTGTTGATGTTGAGGGTGCAAGTAGTCTGGATATCGCGTCAAAAGAGTCAAATAGATGGATGCCACTTGTTAGAATTTATGATAAAAATTTAAATCAGATTGACTCTATAAAAGAGGAGCAAGCAAAAACCGCCGTTTCTATAAAATTAGCAATAGGCGCAAAATACGCATTAATTAGCGATAATGTTGATATAAATAATATAAAAAATGAGATAATTATCAAGCTTATAAAATAGGAGTAAGCAGTGTTTGATGAGATAAGATTTAATACAATTGAGCGTTTGCCAAACTACGTTTTTGCCGAAGTAAATGCAATAAAAATGGCTGCACGAAGAGCTGGTGAGGACATCATCGACTTTTCTATGGGTAATCCTGAGGGTAGAACGCCACAGCACATTGTCGATAAACTATGTGAAAGCGCGCAAAAGGACAAGACTCACGGCTACTCAGCTAGTGCTGGAATTTACAAGCTCCGCCTTGCCATTTGCAACTGGTATAAGAGAAAATACGGCGTAAATTTAGACCCAGATACCGAAGCAGTCGCCACGATGGGTAGTAAAGAGGGTTTTGTTCACCTAGCTCAAGCCGTGATAAACCCAGGCGATGTGGCTATCGTGCCCGATCCTGCTTATCCGATACACACGCAAGCGTTTTTATTTGCTGGCGGAAGTGTCGCAAAGATGCCACTTCACTATAATGATAAATTTGAGTTAGATGAGAATAAATTTTTTGAAAATTTGATCCAAACCATACACGCAAGCTCGCCAAAACCAAAATACGTAGTCGTAAATTTCCCTCACAATCCAACGACCGTGACAGTGCAAAAGAGCTTTTACGAGCGCCTTGTAAGCATCGCAAAACAAGAGAGATTTTACGTCATATCTGACATCGCCTACGCTGATCTTACATTTGATGGCTACAAAACGCCAAGTATCTTTGAGGTTGATGGTGCAAAAGATGTCGCAGTCGAGTGCTATACACTTTCAAAAAGCTACAATATGGCTGGCTGGAGAGTTGGCTTTATGTGCGGAAATAAAAGGCTTTGTGCTGCACTTAAAAAGATAAAATCATGGGTTGATTACGGTATGTTTACGCCGATACAAGTGGCTGCCACAGTCGCACTTGATGGTGATCAAAGCTGCGTTGAAGAGATACGCCAAATTTATGAAAAAAGAAGAGATGTGATGATAGAGGCCTTTGCTCAGGCTGGTTGGGAGCTTAAGAAACCAAGCTCTAGTATGTTTATTTGGGCGAAACTTCCACCAAAAGTTAGCCACTTAGGCAGCCTTGAGTTTTCAAAGCAGCTTCTTACAAAGGCATCAGTCGCAGTTAGTCCAGGTATTGGTTTTGGCGAGGGCGGAAACGACTATGTGCGTCTAGCTCTTATAGAAAACGAAAATAGAATAAGACAAGCAGCAAGAAATATAAAAAAATATTTGAAAGAATTTGAATGAATGTAGCGATATTAGGCGTTGGAACCGTTGGTGAGGCAGTTGCAAAAATTTTACTAAAAAATAAAAAGCTAATCGCAGCAAGAAGTGGCGAAGAGATCGTACCAGTCATCGGCGTGGTCAGAAATTTAAACAAAAAAAGAGACGTGGGCATCCCTTTGACTGACGATATAAATAGCGTTGTAAACCGCGATGATATTGACGTTTTTATCGAACTTATGGGTGGTGTAGAAGAGCCTTTTAGGGTTGTGAGTGAAATTTTAAAGCGCAAAAAAGCAGTTGTAACTGCAAACAAAGCACTTCTTGCCTACCACAGATACGCTTTGCAAAATTTAGCCAAAAACACGCCATTTGGCTTTGAAGCAAGCGTGGCTGGTGGCATACCGATCATTAGAGCCTTAAGAGAAGGCTTAAGTGCAAACCATATCGTTAGTATAAATGGCATACTTAACGGAACTAGTAACTTTATCCTAACCTCGATGATGGATGAGGGTTCAAATTTTAAAGACGCTCTTAAAAAGGCTCAAGAGCTCGGATACGCTGAGGCTGATCCTACTTTTGATGTGGGAGGCTTTGATACGGCTCATAAGCTTCTTATACTGGCAAGCATCGCATACGGTGTGCATGGCGATCCAGAGGATATCTTGATCGAAGGGATTCAAGGCATCACGCCAGAAGACATATTTTTCGCAAAAGATTTCGAATACTCAATAAAACTTCTAGCAATTGCCAAAAAAAGCGAGGGTAAAATCGAGCTACGCGTACATCCAGCACTTGTACCGCAAAATAAAATGATAGCAAAGGCAAGTGGCGTAACAAATGCGATCAGTGTCGTTGGCGAGGTCGTTGGTGAGACTATGTACTATGGACCTGGAGCTGGCGGCGACGCAACGGCAAGCGCGGTGATCAGCGATCTTATCGACATCGCAAGAGATAGCAAATCGCCGATGCTTGGATATAAAGCACCGTTTGAATTAAATACGCTTGAGTTACTTGACCGCGATAGGATAAAGACGAAGTACTACTTTAGGTTAAAAGTCGAAGATAAAATGGGTGTGCTAGCAAAGATTACAAATTTAATGAGCGAAAATAACTTATCGATTGATAGCATACTTCAAAAACCAAAAGATGAGAGCGAATTTGCTGTATTGTTTTTTACGACACATACGAGTCTTGAGGCTGATGTAAGAAGGACAATTGAAATTTTAAAAGAGCAAGAGTATATAAAAGAAGAGCCATTTATGATGAGGATCGAGGAGTAGCTTGGGGTTAAAAGAGTATCTCTTTGGCAAAAGCTCAGAAGATAGGGCGTGCGAATTTTTACAAAAGCTTGGTTTTGTCATTTTAGAGAGAAATTTTCACTCTAAATTTGGCGAGATCGACATTATCGCACTAAGTAGTGATAAAATTTTACACTTCATAGAGGTAAAAGCAACTAGTGGAGAATATGAAGCAGAGTATAGACTAAATAATGCAAAATATATAAAAATCTTAAAAACTATAAATTTTTATATGATGAAAAATGAGCCAAATAGAGATTTTCAAGTCGATTTACTCGTCATAAAAAATGAAGATTTAGAACTAATAGAAAATATTAGTTTATAATAAAATTTATTATTTAGATAAAATTTAAATTTAATTTGTATAATTGCCACATTTTAAAAATAAGGAGAAAAAATGGGAAAATACATCGAACTTACAAAAGAAAATTTTGATGTTACAAAAGAAGGCGTTGCTTTAGTAGACTTTTGGGCTCCATGGTGCGGACCTTGCCGTATGCTAGCTCCAGTGATCGAAGAGCTTGCTGAAGACTTCGACGGAAAAGCGAAAATTTGCAAGGTAAATACTGATGAAGTACAAGATCTTGCGGTTGAGTTTGGCATCAGATCGATCCCAACATTGCTATTTTTCAAAAATGGCGAGCTAGTTGAGCAAATGGTCGGTGCGCAGTCAAAACAAGCCTTAACTGACAAACTAAATTCGCTTCTTTAATGAGCGAAAAAAGAAGAGGAAGCCTACTTCCTCTTACATATATATTTGGTTCATTTTTTGGTGCAGCTATGATAGCAGCTGCATTTGCGTATAGCAACTATCGTTTTTCACAATATAAATTTGTTGATTTTGCGAAGCTAGTTTTCTACGAAAAAAGCGAAATTTTTACTCCAAAAGAGCCAAAATACACGCTTTTAATCTTTAGCTCAAATCAATCAAAATTAGACGAAATTTTACCAATCAAAAACGAAACAGTTGTGGCAATCGATATCTTTCAAAAAAGATATGAGTCAAACTCAACACTAAAATATATAAGCTCAGATATTAATACGGTCTTGGAGCTGATGCGAAATTTGAGCATTACAAAGCTTCCAAGTAGTGTTGAGATAGTTCATCAAAGGGGTGAAATTTATAAACAAAATTCGCCCATAAATGTTTTAGAATAAAGGAAATTTATGCTTGATTTAGCGATCATCGGAGGCGGTCCAGCAGGACTAAGCGCCGGACTTTACGCCACTAGAGGCGGATTAAAAAATGTTGTAATGTTTGAAAAAGGCGAGCCTGGTGGTCAGATCACCTCTAGCTCAGAGATAGAAAACTACCCGGGTCAAAAAGCCCCTGGCGAAAGTGGCTTTGACTTTATGAGCACTTGGTGGAAACAGTGCAGCGCATTTGGGCTAGTCCACAAGTGGGCAAACGTCCTTGGCGTTAGAAAAAACAACGACGGCAGTTTTGAAATTTTACTTGAAGGCGGCAAGAGCGAGCAGGCAAAGGCTGTCATCGTAGCAACTGGCTCAACCCCAAGACGTGCTGGCTTTAAGGGTGAAGATGAGTTCTTTGGCAAAGGTGTTAGCACATGCGCAACATGCGATGGATTTTTTTACAAAAATAAAGAGGTAGCTGTTCTTGGCGGTGGCGACACAGCCGTTGAAGAGGCACTTTATCTAGCGAATATCTGCTCAAAAGTCTATCTAATCCATAGACGTGAAGAGTTTAGAGCGGCGCCAACTACGGTTGAAAAAGCTAGAAAAAATGAAAAGATCGAGTTTATAACAAGTGCGACGATAAAAGAGGCGCTTGGCGATAAAATGGGCCTAACAAAGATTGTGCTTGATACTAAAAATGGCGAGCGCGTGCTTGATGTACCGGGAATTTTTACATTTGTCGGACTAAATGTAAATAATGAAATTTTAAAAGATGAAAATGGCAAATTTATCTGCGAAATGGTTGATGGCGGGCAGGTTAAGACAAATCTTAAGATGCAAACTAGCCTAAATGGACTCTTTGTAGCAGGTGATATCAGAGAAGACGCTCCAAAGCAAGTCATCGTAGCAGCTGGTGACGGCGCAGTGGCTGCACTTAGTGCTATGAGTTACATAGAAAGCTTGCATTAATACTAAAATTTAGCCAAATTTTTTGGCTAAATTTTTCTTCTTTTTTCTATTAAAATTTTGATTTTATACGCATTTTTAAAAGCCTATTTGTAATCTATATATAATAAATTTTATGTTAAATTTCACCCAAAAATCAAAGGATAAATTTTGGTAAGAATAGGCCTTTATGGTGCTAGTGGAAAGATGGCTCAAAGTATCATTTCTTGTTTAAAAGATGAAAAAGATGCCACTTTAAGCATCGCTTTTAGCCAAAAAAATCAGGTTGAAAATTTAAGTAACGAACTTTTGACAAATGACTTTGCTAAATTTTTTGAAGCGTGCGATGTGATAATCGACTTTAGTCAAAAAGAGGCGACCATGGCACTGCTAAACTACGCTAGAACCAATCCAAAACCATTAGTTATCGGTACGACCGGGCTAGATGACGAAGATAAAAACTTACTCCATTTAGCATCTGGAGCTATGCCTATTCTTTACGCAACAAATATGAGTTTGGGTGTGGCTGTACTAAACCGCCTTGCAAGGATTGCTTCAAAAACATTAAGAGAATTTGACATAGAGATCGTCGAACAGCACCATAGGCATAAAAAAGATGCTCCAAGTGGCACTGCGATGACACTTGCAGGAAGTGTAGCTGAGGCAAGAGATTTAAATTTAAAAGATGTTTTAGTAACTGGTAGAGCCGGCATGGTGGGCGAAAGAAGCAAGGACGAGATCGCAGTCATGGCGCTTCGTGGTGGCGATGTAGTCGGTCGTCATACGGTTGGCTTTTATAATGACGGTGAGTTTATTGAGCTAAATCACACCGCAACGAGTAGGGCAACCTTTTCAAAAGGTGCGATCAGGGCTGCCATCTGGCTAAAAGATCAAAATAGTGGCCTTTACTCGATAGACGATAGCTTAGGGCTTGGTGATTAAATTTGAGCTTGATGATATAGAGAGTTACAAACTAGAGTCTGGTGATAAATTCTACCTGCCGGAGCGTGAAAAGCGCCAAAATTTAAGAACTGGTGATATAGTAAAGCTTATATTTAGATTTGAAGATGATGAGTTTGCTCAGGTTGAGCGCATGTGGGTGGTCGTTAGCGAGACAAATAACGGCGAATTTACCGGCATTTTAGACAATGAACCATTTACAAAAGGCTGTTTAAATGCTGGCGATGAGATCAAGTTTAACTACAAAAATGTTCTTGAAATTTACAAAGATGATGAAAACTAAAGGAAAAAAATGTGTGCAATAGTTGGTATTATAAATTCTAAAGATGCAGCAAAGACTGCGTATTATGCGTTATTTTCTATGCAGCATCGCGGTCAAGAGGCTAGCGGCATTAGCGTTTGTGATGACGGAGAAATTTCTACTCACAAGGGTAGTGGCCTAGTTACAGAGGTCTTTAATGAAGAAATTTTAAGATCACTAAAAGGTGATATGGCGATCGGTCACAACCGTTATGCAACTGCTGGTAAAAACTCAGGTCGTGATGCCCAGCCAATAGCCGCCAACTACTCTTTGGGACAAATTTCAATCGTCCATAATGGAAATTTGGTAAATAAAGATGAGGTTAGAGATGAGCTTATTAAGGATGGTGCGATATTTCAGACAAATATGGATACTGAAAATATCATCCATCTAATCGCAAGAAACCATAGCGAACACTTGCAGGACCGTATTATTGCGGCACTTGACAAGATAAAAGGTGCTTATTGTCTGCTTATCCAGTCACGCCATAAAACCTTTGCCATAAGAGATCGCTGGGGTGTTAGACCGCTAAGTCTTGGTAGTCTAAAAGATGGTGGATATATCGTAGCTAGCGAGACCTGTGCTTTTGATCTTGTGGGGGCTAGCTTTATAAGAGATATTAGGCCTGGTGAGATGATAGTCTTTGAACATGGAAAAAGTGAGTTTCAAAGTATCCAAATTTATGATCCAGATCCTAGAATTTGTGCATTTGAATATATCTATTTTGCGCGTCCAGATAGCGTGATAGAAGGTAAAAGTGTCTATGAAGTTAGAAAAAAAATGGGTGAAGTACTAGCTAAGAAGAGCAAAATTAAAGCAGATTTTGTCGTACCTGTACCAGATAGTGGAGTACCAGCAGCGCTCGGATATGCAAACGAGAGCAAGATCCCTTTTGAGCTAGCTATCACCAGAAACCACTATGTGGGTAGAACCTTCATCGAGCCAAGCCAAGAGATGAGAAATTTAAAAGTCAAGCTAAAACTTAACCCGATGTCATCGGTTCTAAAAGGTAAAAGTATCGTTGTTATCGATGATAGTATCGTTCGCGGTACTACTTCAAAAAAGGTGGTTGATCTTTTAAGACATGCGGGCGCCAAAGAGATTCATTTTAGAGTCGCATGCCCTGAGCTTAAATACCCTGAGCGATACGGTATCGATACGCCAAGCTTTGAAGAGTTAATAAGCTCTAAAAAAAATGCAGAGGAAGTAAGAGAATATATCGGTGCAGATAGCTTAGAATTTTTAAGTATAGACGAACTTAAAGAAAGTATCGGTAATGAGCGAAAATATTCGCTTGTAAGCTTTGATGGTGACTATTTCATAAAGTGAAAAATTTAGCCATTTTTTTGCTTATTGCAATATTTTTTAGTGGTTGCTCACAAAAGAGTCCAAGCAAAAAAGATGAAATTTCTATTTACGTAAGCTACTATGAGATAAATGGCACAAAACAGCAGCTACAAATAAAAACTGCTCAAAATTTTACAGAACAAAATACTAGTGTGCCATTTTTTGGTATAGTAAATTTTTTAGCAGAAGATAAGATTTTAAATGCTTATTCGCTTGCAAAGGGTACTATAAATGTACTTGAAGTAAATAACAACTCTATAAATTTAAATAAATCAAGAGATATATTAGCTTTAAAAAAAGCTAATGAGATAAAATTTTATGAGATAAGGCCCGATGTGCTTGAGAGTGTTAAATTTAGCTCACAAAATAGTATTTGTGGTGATTTTTTGTTACAAAAGCCAGTGCATATAAATGTGGCAACAAACTATTATTTAAGAGATGATAGCTTTTTTGCAAGCTTAATAGATGCAAATTTCTTTTATAAAAAAGGTTCAAAGATCCTAAAAAAAGAGTTTGTTTATAATATAGCCGAGACTAAAATCCTAGAAGAAGCAAAAGAATTTACACAAAAGACAAAGCAGCTCTTTTTAAATGACCTACAAAAATTGGGCAGGCTACTTGATATACTTTGTACTTTTTAAATCTTTATCTTAAAAAATCGTGTTTATTGCAGATGCTAAAAAGATAAAATTTAATCTAAAATCAAACCAAGACTTAGCGTTTTATCCTATGAAATTTGTAAAATTTTGCTTTAACTTGATTAGTAGCAATTTAGTTTTGTGATATTCATGCCATTTTTAAAGTAAGGCGGATATGGCATATATACGGTAAATGGTGTGCTTTTTTGCTTTGGTAAATTTTTGGCTACATCAAATTTATATTCAACTGTATTTGGCCTCTCATCCTTATCTGTGCCAAGAACCCATGAGAAAAATGAAAGCCCACTTGGCTTAAAAAATGCTTCACCGCCAAGGTCATTTTTATTTAGCGGTTGATTGATTAGTTTGACTGTCAGTGTGCAGTTGCTAATTGTAAATTTACCAATGTTTCTCACTTGCCCCTTAAAAACAATACTTTCATTTCGTAAAATTCGTTCACTTTTTACATTTTCGAGCATACCTTTTTTTGTATATTTATCAAGCACTAGCATCAAAAAAACAGCAAGTGTAGTTGAGACCAAAATGTTTGTAAAAAATAGTGATAAAAATAACTTTCGCTCAGCTCTAAGTGAAAGAACAAGAAACAAAATAGAAAGTAGAGCAATCGCAAAAAGAACGATAATATGAACGATCGTAAAATATGCTGAGCTCATCAAAAACACTCCACTTTTTTAGAGATATTGTAATCTATAAATGCGAAATCATTGACAAATTCTTTAATCTCAATGCTTTGCTTTGGCAAAAATTCCTCGTTTAAGATGATTCTTTTTCTAGCAAATGGATTAAGCGAGTTAAAAAAATCTTTCGTATTTTGCCTTGAGCTTAGATAGAAGTCAAGCTCGATTTTACAGACACTAAGTGCATTATTTGAATTATTTGTAATATTAAAATCAACCATTAACGCATCAACATATTGAAGCTGCTTGGTTATTATTTTGCTTATGCTAACTGGCCTTAAATTTTCATTTATATATTTGTTTGCGTAGTAATTACCTACAAAAAGTCCGAAAAAACCAGCTAGAATAAATAAAAATCCTATCTGCCACCACGACTTTATCGCGATAAAAATTCCTAAAAGCACAATTAGTATAAATGCTAAAAATATCCAGCCATAGGTTAGAAAATCAATGAGCTTTGCATTTTGCAATACAAAAAGCAAGTTGTGCTTAATGCTATTTAACATCTCGCGATCTTTTCTCTTCAATGCCGCTCATACCAAAACGCCTTGCAAGTTCGTTTTTTACAGCATCTGGATGGATATTATGGGCTGAAAGTGCTACAAGTGCATGAAAGCAAAGATCGGCTGCTTCGTAGATCAGATCATCTTTTGCTTTTTGCTCATTTTGCTTTGAGTTTTTTACGAAACTAAGATCCTTTGCGGCCATTATAAATTCGCCAGCCTCTTCGCCAACTTTCTTTAAAATTTGATTTTCACCTTTTTTAAAAAGACTTGCCACATATGAAGTCTCAGGGTTGGCATTTAGCTTTCTATCTTCTATCACATGGTAAAGCTCGTCAAGTACGCCATAATTTGGTTTTTTGACTTCAACTTTTGTATCTAAAATTTTGCCGTCATGCAAATTTATCTCATTAAAAAAGCATGATCTTGCTCCAGTGTGACAAGCTATGCCGCCGTTTTGAATCACTTTTAAAAGTAAAGTATCGTTGTCGCAGTCTAAAAAAGCAGCTTTTATCTCCTGAGTATTGCCACTTTCTTCACCTTTTTTCCAAATTCTATTTTTGGTGCGTGAAAAATAGTGAGCGTAACGGCTAGATAGACTTAAATTTAGTGCTTCTTCGTTCATGTAAGCAAGCATTAAAACTTCATTTGTGGCATGATCGCAAACCACTACTGGAAGCAATCCACCAACCTTTTGCCAGTCTATACTTTTTGTTACGCTATTCATTTTTACCTTTCGCTTACTGAGCTAGCTCTTGCTTTATCTTTTGCATCTAGCCAGATGTTTGGCACAGCCCCACCAGGTGTTAAGAAAATTTTAGCATCTTTGTTTTCTTTTAGAGCCTCGTTAAATTTGTTTTGCGTCTCGATCTGCTTTAAATTTAGTAGATTTTGATCGACACTTTTTGCAACCTCTTTATTTGCATACGCAGTTGCGTCAGCTTCGATTTTAATGGCATCAGCCTTACCTTTTGCTTCAATGATCGCAGCTTTAGCGGTACCTTCTGCAAGTGCGGCTTGTTTTAAGGCTTCTTGATTTGCTCTTTCTACTTCGTATTTTGTTCTTTCAGCTTCTTGCTTTGCGATCTGAACGCGCTCGATTTGCTCTTTTACCTTTGAAGGCAAGATGATCTCACGAAGCTGCACTGTTAAAAGCTCAACTGGCTTATTTGGCTGAGAGTCGATGTCTTTTCTTATGCCATCATCGATTTGTCTTGCTAGATCGTTTCTCTTTGTTGGAAGCTCTTCTGCTGTATATTTACCAGCGATACTGCGAACTACGTCACGAACGACAGGATCAACTATCTTGCTCTCCCAGCTAAGACCCCAAGAGGCAATAGTTTGAGGGGCATTTTCTGGATTTAAACGGTATTGCACAGTAATATCAATGCTAACTGGTAAATTTCTAGCATCAAGCACTGAAATAGAATTTTTACGTAAAATTCCAGCGCCAACGCCTTGATATGATTTTTGCATTGATTCGCCCATATCCTCGCCAGAAGTATAATTTATGATCCTAACTCTGGTGTCCACGATGATGATATCTTGGATAAAAGGTAAAAAGAAGTGAAAGCCTGGTTGCAAAGGATTTGGCTCGTATTTACCTGCTGTAGACTTAATACCAACTTCGCCTGAGTGAATCACTTTAAATGGCTGAGTGATAGCAAAAATAGCAATAATTGCAATTACAATGTAGGCAAGTGCTCCAAATTTACCAAAACCACTTGGTAAATTTGGCATTTTAAAGTCCTTTTTGAAAGGCGGCTCTTTGTCGCTATTTTGACTTGAGCCTCTGTTGTCATTACCTGGCTTTTTTTTATTGAAATAATCGTTTAAATCAGCGGGCATTTCATTCCTTTAAATTTTTAAATATATGTTAAAAATGATTCATATTTTTTATTTAGTCCATAAACTACGTCAAAATAAGCTTTTTGTAGTCTCTTTGTCACTTCTCCTCTGGCTCCGTTGCCGATAATGCGGTTATCTATGCTATTTATAGGTGTTACTTCAGCTGCTGTGCCTGTGAAAAACGCCTCGTCAGCAGTGTATGCCTGATCTCTTGTGATGCGCTCTCTTCTTACTTCGATGTCAAGATCGTGAGCAAGTCTTATGACTGTATCTTGAGTGATGCTAAGTAGGCTATTGTCGTTTGGTGGAGTGATTAAGACGCCATTTTCAACGATAAAGAAACACTCGCCTGGACCTTCAGCCACAAAGCCTTCGCTATCAAGAAGTAGCGCCTCGTCGTATCCAGCCTCTTTTGCCTCGTAGTTTGCCATTTGTGAGCTTAGGTAGTTTGAGCTAGCTTTTGCTCTGTTCATTTGGGCAGCAGGTGCAAGTTTTGCAAAGCTTGAAATTTTAACTCTAATGCCTTTTTCTAGGCCTTCATCGCCAAGATATGCACCCCATTCCCATGAAGCGATAGCAGTTTGCACTGGCGCTTTTGTGTGGGCTACACCCATTACGCCGTATCCTAAAAATATAAGTGGGCGGATATAAACATTGCCGTCATATTTGTTTGCGCGAAGAAGCTCTATTTGCGCTTTTTCAAGCTCTTCCTCAGTGTAAGGTACATTTAAAACAGTCATTTTTGCTGATCTTAAAAGCCTTTTTGTGTGATCTTGAAGTCTAAAAATAGCTAGACCTTTTTTTGTTTTATAAGCTCTTGTGCCTTCAAATACGGCATTAGCATAGTGTAAAGAGTGAGTTAGAACGTGTACTTTTGCATCGTCCCATTTAACTAATTTTCCATCCATCCAGATAAATTCTGAAGCATTCATTGTTAAACCTTTCTTTTTTCTTAGAAATTTTGGTCTGAGTTTATCTAAAATTGCTTTAAATTTACATTTCTAAGACCAAAATTTGCAGATATTACTCGCCAAAACTATTTGTCTAAAAGCTCTTGTATGATCTTTGCCATCTCATCGATTGATGAAGCTGCGCTTAAGTTTATTAAGTATTTGCCACTTACTACAAAAGCTGGCACGCCGCTAATGCTAGCAACATCATAAGAGGCAAACCACGCATCTAAAAGCTCTTTTGCACGATCTGAGCTTAGCGCTTTTTCGTATTCGTCTTTGCTCACGTGAGCTGCTTTAAGGGCTAAATTTATAAATTTCTCTTTGTCTTTGCCATCACTAAAATCATCTTTTTCATCATGTCTTGCTTTATAGATCGCAAATTTTGCTTGCTTAAATTTTGACTCATCGCTTAGTAGATCAGTGCCATTTGCCTCATCTATCGATATAAGAGCGGCAAAAATTTTACTCGCGGTCTCGCCAAGTTTGCCTTTTGTGCTTAGGTGATATGGGATAAATTTCACATCTTCAAGCTTTGACATCAGCTTTTTTGTAATCGTTCGGTCAAATTTATAGCAGTGTGGGCAGTCGTAGCTAAAGACCTTGACGACCGAGTTTTTAGGCACATTAAGCGGTTTTGCTAGAGTTTGATACTCCACGCCTTCAGTCAGTGCTGATAAATTTAGCGCAAAAAACGCACTTAAAATTAGCATTTTTATAAGCTTCATCTTTGCTCCTTATTTTGCTAGATCAGCTAGCACTTTTGCGGCGTGGTCTTTGGCTTTTACGCTTTTGTAAATTTTAACTATCTTGCCGTCTTTGCCGATCACAAATGTGCTTCTTACGATACCAAGATACTCTTTGCCGTAGTTTTTCTTAACTTGCCAAACGCCATAAAGTTTTGAAATTTTTTTATCCTCGTCACTTAATAGAATGTGCTTTAAATTTTGCTTTGCGATAAAACCCACATGTGACTTTACGCTATCTGGACTAACGCCGATGATGACGGTATCGTTTTTGATAAACTGATCGTAGTTTGCGCTAAATTCGCAAGCTTCAGTTGTGCAGCCTGGAGTGTTGTCCTTTGGGTAGAAGTAAAGCACTACATTTTTGCCTATAAAGTCCTTTAGTGCGACCTTTACGCCATCTTGATTTAGTGCTTCAAACTCTGGCGCCTTGTCACCAACTTCAAGTGTTATTTTTCGTTCAATATCTGCTTTACTAAATTCGCTCATTTTATCACCTTTCTCTTATCTTCTACGCTTTCGCCACCTACGCCGATGTTGCTAGCATCGTGAGTTTCTATGAAAATCATCACCGCCTCTTTTTTCTTGCCAAGTACTCTTACAAGCGTCTCAGTCACCTCTTTAAAGACTTGATCTTTTTGCTCTTTTGTCGGCTCTGGGCCTGCTATTTTGATATTAACATAAGGCATTGTTGCTCCTTTTTAAGATGTAAAATATTAGCCAAAATGAGTGAAATTTCAGATTAAAGCCTTTATTTAAGAATTTGGCATTAAAATACAAAAACTTGTTACATAGGAGCGAAAAATGGACTACAACAAACATAATAAAGGCTTTGTTTGCTTTATGTACGGCTTTGGACGAAGCAGAGCAGTTTATGCTGTTTTGATGGGTTTAGTCATATTTTTGCTTGGTTTTTTGACATTTGGCTCAAGTGCTCAAACTGATATTTTAAATTTACAAATAGCCCTTGGTGTCATGCTTTGCGGGCTTTTACTCATCCTTGTAAATCCAAAAATTTTTATCATTAAGCTAATTGGCTATTTAATTTCACTTGCTGGCGTTATGATCGCTCTTCACAATGCAAATTTACTAGGCGAAGGCTTTAGCTTATATTTTTACGCAAGCCTAGTTTTTGGCGCATTCATGATGCTTATGCTTCTTAGCTGGTTTGTATATAATGCAAGAAGCAGTGAGATCAATGAAATTTAGTTCGCCACACCCATAAGCACGCTTGTGTAGGTGTTTTGCTTAGGCTCTGAGCTTGTCGCATCGTTTATATTTATGCGGCCAGTCTCAAGCCCAGCTTTTATGAGTGCTTCTTTTACCGCATTTGCACGCTCATTTGCTAGCTCAACTAGCTTTTCCTTATCCACTTCGATAGCTTTTATTGCCTCTTCTCTTAAAGCTTTATCACTTTTGTCTTTAGCGTTTGGAACAAGGGAATTTAACACAGTGATATAATCTTTGCCGCTTGAGGCGATTATTTGATTTATCTTTTGATCAAGCTTTTTTTCTTTAAAGTAGAGCACATCTATTTCAGAGTAAGTAGGTGTGATGCCAAGTTTCATCATAGGCTTTGCAGTAGTTAATTTTATAAAATCAGCTATTTTTGGCGCTTCTGAGCTTATTAGCTCGCTACTTCCAGCAAGAAAATCAATAGAGCTTAGATCTTTGCCGCCAAGTCCTAGAGCATTACCTAAAAATCTAAACGGAGCTAATGTAATGTCTGCAAAGAGCTTTTTAACAGCGGCCCAAATGACACCGCCATATTTAAAGTCAGGATCGTCTAAATTTCCCTCAACTGGCAGGTCGATGTTTATTTGATTATTTTGATCGCTTAATATTGATATAGCAAGAGAAAGTGGCAAATTTACAGCATCTTTTGAATCAACCTTTTCTCCAAGTGTGAGTGTGTCAAAATTTATAAGATTTGAACCATTTAGTTTTGAATCAACAACGCTATAATTTAGATTTAAATTTAACTTACCTTTTTTTATTTTATAGCCCAAAAATTGCCCGCTGTATGGTGTTATGTCGATTAGATCGATATCTTTAAAATCAAGCTTAATGTCGGTATTTTGCTTTAATTCAAAAGGAAATAATTTTGCTGTAATCTGAGAAAAGCCATTTTTGCCAACTATGCCTTTAAACTCACCAGAACTTGGACGTTTTTTATCGATGTCAGTTAGCTTGCCATTTAGATTTGAAATTTTTGTAGCAAATGGCATAAATAGTGACGCATCTGAAAAATCAACCTCGCCGTTGTTAAGTGAGAAATTTTTGATGCTAAAATTTAGCTCGTCATCTTTTTTACTAGCTACCTTTTTGCTCTCAGCTTTTTGCTCACTTTGGGCTTTGCTTTCATCTTCTTTTACGATTTTGCTTAGATTAAATTCGCGCTCTTTGCTTAGATGAGCCTTGATAAATGGCGAATTTAGAGCAACTCCAGTAATTTCAAGATTATCTTTAAAAAGTGAAATTTTATCTACATCTAAACTTTTAAATGCGATTAGCTTTTCTTTATTTTTATCATCTAATCTAATATCTTTTACACTAAGTTTTGCATCTGCTTTTATATCTTTTGCATAATGAAGCTGGGCATCTGCACTCATCTCTCCACTAGCAAGATCTGCTTCTAAAAATGGCTTTGCGTAGGCAAAATACTTTGGCAAATTTGTATCATTTAGTTTGATTTTCGCATTTATATCAAGTGGCTCGATCTTGATCTTTGAGTCTATATTGAGGTTTAGCTTTTGTGAGCTTTTCATATCCACTTTTGCATCAAATGGCCTACTAAAATCGCTACTTAAATTTGCTATTTTTACAAACAAATTATCAAATTTATGAGCGATCTTCTCGCCCTCAAAAAGGTGCATCAAAGCGATATTGGCGTTATTTACATTGATATTTTTTATATCAAATTTAAACTCACTCTCTTTGCTTTTTGAAGCCGATGTATTCTCTTTTTTAGTTTTAGTGTGATGATTGGCTGTTTTTGCCGGCTCTTTCTCACCAAGTCCAAGCTGGTTTATTGCACTTAAACCACTATCATTTAACTCTGAGTTAAATTTTGGTCTATTTACATCGATATTCTCAGCACTCAAAGCCATATTTAAAATATCAAATTTGATCATTTCTGTCAGCACATCAGCGATATCTAAAATTTCTTTATTTTTTGCCTTTAAATTTATGCCATTTATACTAAGCTCATCAAGAGTTGCAAGGCTTTTGTTGGTATCTTGAGCGAAGCTAATATTTGAGAATTTAGCCCCTGCCACATTTGCATTTGCGCTTTTACTAAGCGGGGCATTGATGTCATCAAACGCTATTTTTTCAAGCATTAGGGCGGTTTTGTTGTTTGCTAAATTTGCATTTAAATTTGAGGCATTTATATCTTTTAGATTTACTAAATTTTTACCAGTTTCGTCTATTTTTAGGGAGTTTGCATTCATGCTATTTAGTGCAGCTGTCGCATTTAGCTCACTTTTTTCATTTAAATTTGCTAAAAGCGAAATATCGTTTAAATTTAGTGATTTTAAGCTTGCTGTTATTGCATTTTTTAATGATATATCGCTTAAATTTATGGCATTTAGCTCTAATTTAGCATCTATCTTGTCTGCTATCTTACTTGATAGATCAAATTTTGGAAGCTCTAGCTCACCAAGGCTTAGTTCATTTTTGCCCTCATCTATGCTTAGTGATTTTACATTTAAAAAGCTATCCTTTAAATTTATATTTGTAGCGTTTTCATCGGCAATTAAAGCGTAATTTATTCCTAAATTTATGACCGCATTTTTAAGATTTAGTGTGTCGTTATCAATAAAGCTAATCGCGACTGGATCGATACTAAAATCCTTTATGCTGATATTGCCCTCGATTTTTAGTGGATTTAGCTTGATTTCGCCATTTAGATCGATCTTGTGAGCTAGGCTTGAGTTTGAGTCAAAAATATGGCTGCCTGCACTATTTTTCTTAGTATTTAGCGAGCTTAGCTCGTAGTTTATATCGTCAAAATTTACGTTAAATGGATTTGTGAGGTTTTGATCGCTATATGAAAATGAGCCTTTGATGATTTTTGCGTTATTTAGGGCAAAATTTATAGAGCTAGTACTGTTATCTTCGGTAGTTGCGTTATCGTCGCTTATAAAATTACTAAAGTTAAATTTTGAATTTTTCTCTCGTAAAATTTTGACATTTGGCTCTTGAAGCCTAAAAATATCAACTTCAACTAATTTTTTAAAGATAGAAAATGGCTTTAGCTTGACATCGACTTGCTTTGTGCTAAAAAGTGGCGAAGTGCTGTTTAGCTCAGCATTTGTAGCGTTTAGCTCAAAAGTAAATGGATTAAATTTAGCCTCTTTCACAAAAAGTGTTGCGTTGTAGTCTTTTAGATACTTTGGAGCAATATTTTTGATAGCATAAGGAACACCAAAAAAGCCAAGAAGCGTGTAAATAAGTAAAAGTGAAACTAAACTTATGCCTGAAATTAGAGCTATTTTTTTATTTTTATTCATTTAAATTTTTACCTTGAAGTGATCTAAAATAAACTTTGATTTTACTTTAAATAAGGTTAAATTCTAGTTAGAAATTTCCAAATTTTTAGACGCGTAAATTTACATTTTAGTTAATAATACTTTTATAAAATTCGTATTACCATTTCACAAATACTTTTTAAACAAAGGATGCAGTGATGAAGAGAATTTTATTCGTATTTTTCTTGTTATTTGGCGTTTGCCTTTACGCAAACGAGAGCAAAGTCGTGGTCGCTATCGAGGAGCAAACACCTCGTATAAATCCACTTTACGATGAGGATCACGATCCTACGCTTTCACTCGTTTTTTCGGGGCTTACGAGCCACGATGAAAATAGCAACATCGTACCAGAGCTTGCGAAGTCTTGGCAAGTAAGCAATGATGGGTTGGAGTATATTTTTGAGCTAAGAGATGATGCTTTTTGGCATGATGGGGTGAAATTTAGCGCAAAAGACGTTAAATTTACCATCGAAGCGGCTCAAGATAAGAAGCTAAACGCGCCTACTATCTCAAACTACGAGGTGGTAAAAAGCGTTGAAATTTTAGGTGATTATAAAGTAAAGATCACGCTAAAAGAGCCTTTTCCGCCGTTTCTTGACGCGCTTAGTTTTGGCGTGTTGCCTGAGCACATTTTAAAAGGTAAAGATATCTCAACCGATAAATTTAACGAAGCGCCCATTGGCACTGGCGCATACAAGCTTGTAAAATGGAAAAAAGATGAGAGTTTAGAATTTGCGGCAAATGAGAAATTTTACAAGGGTGAGCCAAAGATAAAAAGGGTATTTTTTAAAATTGTTGGTGATGAAAATTTAAGGCTCGTTGGGCTTAAAAGTGGTGAGATCGACGTCGCACTCATCTCTCCAACTGGCGTAAATTTCATAAAAGATGATAAAAAATTAAGCCTGCTTAAGTTTAAAAGTGCGGACTATAGAGCTTTGATGTTTAACTTTGAAGATCCTCTTTTTCAAGATAAAAATGTAAGGATAGCCCTAAACTACGCGGTAAATAAATATGAGATAGTTAAAAATTTATTTCACGGATATGCAAGCGTAGCGAACAATCCGATAGAAAAAAGCTTTGCAAATGACGGTGAGTTTAAATTTAGCTACGATCCGCAAAAGGCTAGGGAGCTGCTTGAAAAGAGTGGCTTTAAGAAAAATAAGGCTGGCTTTTTTGAAAAGGACGGCAAGGAGCTTGGCTTCGATATCTACGCCTTTAATAACGACATCTTAAGGGTCAATCTAGCCAAAATTTTAAGCAGCGAGCTAAATAAATTTGGCGTGAGAGCCAAAGCCTACGCAAAGCCAAGAACAGCCTTTAGCATAAGCGAGGTTGATAGCTTTATTATTGGCTGGGGAAGCCCATTTGATCCAGATTTTCACACATACAGGATCTTTGGCGGATTTGCCGATGTGAGCATAAATGAAAATGGCTGGAATTTTAGCCACTACAAGGACGCAAACGTCGATCTTGCCCTAAAAAACGCAAGATATACAAAGGACGTGGAGCTTAGGAAAAAATACTACAAAGAATTTCTAAAAGCACTTTTTGAAAATCCACCTTACATTTTTATAGCCTATCTTGACTATCCGCTCGTTTTTAACAACAAAATTTCAGGCATAAAGACGCAAATTTTAGGCCACCATGGGGCTGGATTTTTATGGAACATAAGAGAGTGGCAAGTAAAATAGTGGATAAAAAATTTGTTTAGAGCCATTTTAAAAACAGTGATCTCAAGCCTTGGGTTGCTGTTTTTTATCTCATTTTTTCTATTTTTGCTCATATGTTTTTTGCCAGGAAACGTCACTGACGCGATGTTTTTGCGAAGCGAGGCGGTGAGCGTGGCTATAAAAGAGCAAATTTTAGAAAATTTGGGGCTAAAAGATGGCTTTTTTGTGCAGTATTTTAGATGGCTGGCTCACTTTGTCACGGGGGACTTTGGCACTAGCTTTGTAAGCGGAACAAGCGTATCTTTGCTCATTAAAGAGAGACTTTTAAACTCACTTATTTTGTTTGTGTGCTCATTTGTCTTAATAGCTCTTTTCTCCTTTTTCTTAGGGCTTTTAAGCGCCATTTATAAGAATAAATTTGCCGATATCTTTATAAATTTTAGCTCCTTTTTGCTGGCTTCATTGCCGCATTTTTACATCGCACTCGTGCTAATAGCGATCTTTAGCGTATATCTAAATTTGCTGCCAAGCTCTGGGGCAAACGAGCTAGGCTCTAGCGGTGTTGGTGCTAAATTTATCATCTTGCCAACGCTTGCTATCATCTTGCCACACCTTGGCGCAAATGTAAAATTTGTAAGAGATAGGCTAAATCAAAGCCTAAATGCTGATTTTATCCAGACAGCTCACGCTAGAGGTTTGGGGCGGGGCAAAATTTATCTCTTTGCTATAAAGCACGCAAGCACCGATATAGTCTATTATTTCGCAACCCTTGTGGCTGGCGTTTTTGCTGGCTCATACGTCATTGAGAGCATTTTTTCATTTCCTGGCATTGGCAAGCTTAGCCTTGATGCAGTCATCGCCAAAGACTATCCAGTCGCACTTGCGACCATTTTGCTAACGGCTGTTTTTGTCGTTTTTGCAAATTTACTGGCTAAAATTTTTGCTATCTTAGCAGATAAGAGAAATTTATGAGAAAAGTCATATTTTTCCTAGCCTGTTTTGTCTTTTTAGCGCTTGTTGCATTTGCCTTTGTGACGCCATTTTTCTCTAAATTTGAGCCAAATTTTACTGACTTTATGGCGGTAAATTTAGCCCCAAGTAGCGAGCATATCTTTGGCACTGACATCCTAGGCAGGGACAATCTCATAAGAGTTGCCTACGCGCTTAAAAACTCGCTTCTTATCTTGCTTTTAGCTGGCTTTTTAACGACGCTTTTTTCGCTCATCTATGCATATTTTGGCACGAGTAAGAGCAGAGTTTGCGAGAGCCTTTTTGATAAGGGACTTGATGCATTTTTAAGCATACCAAACATCGTTTTTATCATGCTTTTTAGCTCATTTAGTAGCGGAGATCTGCTTATCACCTCGTTTATCATCGCCATTTGCTCGTTCATGCAGGGCGCAAAAGTTTTTATGCAAAATTTAAGACTTAGTAAAAAGTGCGACTACGCCGAGCAAGCCGTAATAAATGGAGCTGGTAAATTTAGTCTTATCTGCTTTGAAATTTTGCCAAATTTAAAGCATCTAATAGTTAGTATCTTTGGCATAAACGCGATAAACGCTGTCGTCATGGAGGCCACGCTTGGCTTTTTTGGCGTGGGTAGCGACGCAAATAAAATAAGCCTTGGCATCATGCTAAATGAGAGCAAAGAGGCGCTTTTTCTCGGCTCTTGGTGGATGGTGCTTTTCCCTGGCGTGACACTCTTTTTGCTCATCCTTGCAACCTCGATCATCACGTCAAATTCAAAAAATGGCAATATAAAAATATGATAGAGATTAAAAATT
Organism: Campylobacter concisus; assembly: GCF_003049705.1. Taxonomy (NCBI): domain Bacteria; kingdom Pseudomonadati; phylum Campylobacterota; class Epsilonproteobacteria; order Campylobacterales; family Campylobacteraceae; genus Campylobacter; species Campylobacter concisus. The sequence goes on along the minus strand of NZ_PIRF01000005.1, from coordinate 101,260 downwards.
TAAACGTTTTTTATAAGGATAAGAAGCTTTTGCGAGAGCTTGATTTTGCCATGAGTGAGGGTAAATTTATAGGTATCACGGGTGCAAGTGGCAGTGGTAAATCGCTCTTTGCAAAGAGCTTAATAAAGCTTTTTGATGATGATTTTAGAGTGAGGGCAGATAAATTTAGCATTTATAAAAAAGATATCTTAAAACTTAGCCACAATGAGCTAAAAGAGCACCGAAAAAAGGTCGCTGCGCTCATCTTTCAAAACTCAGTTGCCAGTCTTCATCCGCTCTTAAACGTGGGCGATCATTTTAACGCCTATCTTGGCGGCGATAATAAATCAAATAAAGAGCTTGCATTTGCTTATTTTAGGGAGTTTGGGCTGGGTAATGCAAATCTCATCTGGCACAAATACTCATACGAGCTAAGTGGCGGCGAGGCGAGCCGTGTACAGATCGCTCTTGCGCTTTGCTTAAAGCCAAAAATTTTAATCTGCGACGAGATAACAAGCGGGCTTGATAGCATTAGCGGTAGCCACGTGGCGGGCATCTTGGAGAGTTTAAAGGGTAAGATGAGCGTCGTCTTTATCTCTCACGATGAGGCGCTAACGAACTATCTTAGTGATGAGATTTGGCAGATGAGAGATGGGCGGCTAAATTTAAAGGAAAATGCATGAAAATAAGGCTTGAAAATGTATCAAAAAGTTTAAGCTTTAAGGAGCATTTTAACGCTAGAGCTGAAGTGCTGCACCTTTTAGAGGGGATAAGTTGCGAGCTTGATGATGGCGAAAATCTAGCCATTTTGGGGCAAAGTGGTAGTGGCAAAAGCACGCTTGCAAAGCTTATATCATTTAGTGAGCCAAAAAGTGGGGGCAAAATTTATATAAACGATGAGGAGATTACGGACAAAAATGAACTCAAAAAGGACATCAGATATATCTTGCAAAATCAAAAGCAAGCCCTAAATCCAGCGCTAAAAGTAAAAACCGCAATCGCTCACGTGAGGTCATATCTTAAGCTTAGCTTTAGCGAAAATGAGCTCAAAGAACTTCTGGCAAATCTAAATTTAAAAGATGAAATTTTAGAAAAATATCCATCTCAGCTAAGTGGAGGCGAGGCGACAAGGGTTGGGATATTGCTAGCGCTTCTTTCAAAGCCAAAAATCTTAATCTGTGACGAGATAACAAGCGGGCTTGATAACGAGACGAAGCAAAAGATCGTAAATTTGCTTTTAAGCTTAGATGAAAAGATCAGCATTATTTTTATCACGCACGATATTTTAAGTGCAATGAAGATAGCGCAAAAAGTGCTAATAATCGAGGCTGGCAAGCAGGTGGCGTGGGGTAAATTTGAAGATCTTGCAAGCCAAAATGTCCTTAAAAAATACCTCGATGCTGCAAAAATTTATAAAAATAATCTTTGATATAATGCGAGCAAAAAAGGTTAAATTTTGCTAGTTCACATCTGCTGCTCGGTCGATAGCCACTACTTTTTACAGCGCTTACGAAAAGACTTCCCAAATGAACGAATAGTAGGCTATTTTTATGATCCAAATATACATCCGTATAGCGAATTTTTACTGCGTTTTGAGGACGTGAAACGAAGCTGCAAGAAACTAGGCATTGAGCTAATATGCGGCGAATACGACTACGAAGCGTGGCTTGGTGGCACAAAAGGACTTGAAGATGAGCCAGAAAAGGGCAAAAGGTGCGAATACTGCTTTGATTTTCGTATGAAAGACTCCGCTAAAAAGGCGCTTGAGCTGGGACTTAATAAGATCACGACAACGCTTTTGATGAGCCCAAAAAAGGACTTTTCTCAGCTTAAAAAGGCGCTTGATGAGGCGGTAGCTGGCTCAAATTTAGAGGCTGTTGCGGTTGATTATAGAAAAAATGGCGGCACAAGTGAGCAGTTTATCCTGGCTAAAAAAGATAAGCTCTATCACCAAAACTACTGCGGCTGCGTCTTTGCGCTAAAAAAACAGCGCGACTCGCAAAATTTGCCTCAAAGTGAGCTAATGAGCGAGCTACACGCAAGGGCGCTTTATGGTAGTATTGAAGCTAGGCTTGAGCTTTATAAAAAGGTGCGCGAGTGCGAGGCGAAAGGTGAGAAATTTCACCTTTTTAGAAGGCGATTTTTAAACTACAGACTTTTACGCGCTAGTGTGAAATTTCAAAACGCTGTGATACCAAGCTACTTTGTGCTCTACTCTGGCTTTAAAAGAGAAAATTTAAAGCTAAATGTAGAAAATTCCTGCGAAATGGAAGATGAGCTAAAAGAGGGCGTGGTTTTTATGAGCTTAAATCGATTTAATAAATTTACAAATAGTAATTTTGCAAGCATAGATGAGCTTTGCAAAAGGCCGCTTGAGCTTGATGATGAGCTAAAATTTCGCCGTGATATAAGCGGAGAATTTTCGCAAAATCCTATCATCATCTTAGACGAGGTCAAAAAGGGTAGCTACGAAATTTACGCAAAGGCTGTTTTTTATAACGATAGCGAAGAAATTTTGGTTTTAGACTAAAAGGTGAGTTTATAAAATTTATCTTAAAGCAGTGAATTAAATTTTTGCCACATAAGGCGAAATTTAGAGATTTTTACAAGAGGCTAATAATTTTTTTCTTAGTATAAATTTGTTACAATCGCCACAAATTTACATTACTAAGGCTAAAACGTGATAGACGTCGTAGAAATTCAAAAAATTCTCCCACATAGATTTCCATTTTTGCTTATCGACAGAGTTGTCGAGCTAGAGCCAGCTAAGAATATCGTCGCTTATAAAAATGTAACCATTGGTGAGCCGATATTTCAGGGGCACTTCCCAGGTCACCCGATCTATCCTGGCGTGATGATCATTGAAGGCATGGCACAAGCTGGTGGCGTGCTAGCGTTTAAGAGTATGAGCGACGAGCATCAGGCTGGTATCGAGAATAAAGTGGTCTATTTTATGAGCATAGACGGAGCAAAATTTCGCCATCCAGTCCGTCCTGGAGATAGACTAGAGTACAGACTAAACGTGCTAAAACACAAAGGAAATATCTGGGTGCTTGAAGGCAAGGCATATGTAGATGACGCACTTTGCGCTGAGGCTGAACTAAAAGCGATGATAGTCGATAAATAGGCTTTAAGAAAAAGAGATACAATGAAAAATATCCACCAAACAGCCGTTATAGAAGATGGAGCGATCATTGGAGATGACGCAAATATCGAGGCTTATGCGTTTGTAAGTAAAGATGCGGTCCTTGGCAACAACGTCACGATAAAGCAAGGCGCAAGGGTGCTTGGCAAGACTAAAATCGGCGACAACTCTCGTGTATTTAGCTATGCGATCGTAGGTGATATCCCGCAAGATATCAGCTATAAAGATGAGGTTGATACTGGCGTCATCATCGGCGAGCACGCAACTATACGTGAGTTTTGCACTATAAACTCAGGCACGCACAAGGGCGATGGCATAACAAGGATTGGTGATAATGCCTTTATTATGGCATATTCTCATATCGCGCATGACTGTATAATAGGCAGTAACGTCATTTTGGCAAATAACGCAACCTTGGCAGGTCACGTCGAACTTGGTGATTACGCTGTTGTGGGCGGTCTTACGCCTATTCATCAGTTTGTTAGAGTGGGTGAAAGCTGCATGATCGCAGGTGCAAGCGCGCTTAGTCAAGATGTTGTGCCATTTTGCCTAGCTGAGGGCAACAGAGCCTATATAAGAAGCTTAAATTTAGTTGGCATTAGACGCAGATTTGACAAAGAGCAGGTTGAAGAGCTAGTTCGCGCTTATAAATTTTTGTTTAATCAAGGCATAAGCTTAAAAGATCAAGCAAATGAGCTGATCGCAAAAACCAGCGACGAAAACGTTAAAAAAATGTGTAAATTTATATTAGAAACAACAAGAGGAATTCCGCTTGCAAAAGGAAGAGATTAATGGCTAGAAAGTGTAATTTTTGTGGAGAGGCAGAGTCTGCCGAGAGAAGATTACTCGCTGATATCGAAGGAAATGCCTATATATGCGAGTACTGCATAGCAGCCGCATACGATATGATACATGGAGATACTAGCGTAGAAGAGAGTAAAAATGACGAAACGATAGAGTATCAAAAGCTCACACCAAAGGAGCTAAAAGCGGTACTTGATAACTACGTGATTGGTCAAGACAGGGCTAAAAAGGTCTTTAGTGTCGGCGTATATAACCACTATAAGAGAATTTTTAAACAAAGCGACATCAAAGACGATACTGAAATTTCAAAATCAAACATCTTGCTTGTTGGCCCAACTGGAAGCGGCAAGACATTGATGGCTCAGACTTTGGCAAGATTTCTTGATGTGCCTATCGCAATTTGTGATGCCACAAGCCTAACTGAGGCTGGATATGTCGGTGAGGACGTTGAAAATATCCTTACTAGGCTTTTACAAGCTGCAAATGGCGATGTAAAAAAGGCGGAGCAAGGTATTGTCTTTGTAGATGAGATCGATAAGATCGCTAGAATGAGTGAAAATAGAAGCATCACAAGAGACGTTTCGGGTGAAGGCGTACAACAAGCGCTTTTAAAGATCATCGAAGGTAGCGTCGTAAATATCCCACCAAAAGGCGGCAGAAAGCATCCAAACCAAGACTTCATCCAGATAGATACGACAAATATCTTATTTGTTTGCGGCGGTGCATTTGATGGACTTCTTGATATCATCGAGAGAAGAGTTGGTAAAAACGTACTTGGATTTAACCAAGAAAAACGTGGCAAAAATGAAAAAGAAAATTTACTAAGCCTACTTGAGCCAGACGATCTTGTAAGATATGGCCTCATCCCAGAGCTTATTGGCAGACTTCACGTAGTAGCTACTTTAAACGAGATAACAAAAGAAGATATGGTTAAAATTTTAACCGAGCCAAAAAATGCGATATTAAAACAATACCAAAAGCTTTGTGCGATTGATGGCGCTACGCTTAAATTTGATGATGAAGCACTTGAAGAGATAGCAAGTCTGGCCATTGAGCGAAAGACTGGAGCTAGAGGGCTTAGAAGTATAATGGAAGAGCTTATGACAGACATAATGTATGAGCTGCCAGAGTTAAAAGAATATGATATTGTTATCTCAAAAGAGACTGTAAAAGATAAGGCAAAGCCAATTTTAATAAAGCATGATAAGAAAATAGCATAAAGGAAATAGATGTTTTTAGATCAGGTTATAGGTTTTTTCTCAAGTGATATGGGTATAGATCTAGGTACAGCAAATACACTTGTTTTGGTAAAGGATAAAGGCATAATAATAAACGAGCCTTCTGTTGTTGCAGTAAGGCGTGAGAAATATGGCAAACAAAAAATTTTAGCGGTCGGACATGCTGCAAAAGAGATGGTAGGAAAAACTCCAGGCGATATCGAGGCGATAAGGCCGATGAGAGATGGCGTAATTGCGGATTTTGATATGACTGAGCGCATGATACGCTATTTTATAGAAAAGACTCATAAAAGAAAAAGCTTTTTACGCCCAAGGATCATCATCTCAGTTCCTTATGGACTTACTCAGGTCGAAAGAAAGGCCGTTAGAGAGAGTGCCTTAAGTGCTGGAGCAAGAGAGGTATTTTTGATAGAAGAGCCTATGGCAGCAGCAATCGGCGCAAATTTACCAGTTCGTGAGCCACAAGGTAATCTAGTAGTTGATATCGGTGGTGGTACGACTGAGATAGGTGTCGTCTCGCTTGGTGGTCTAGTTATTTCAAAATCAATCCGCACAGCTGGCGATAAGATTGATATTAGCATTGTTAATTACATAAAAGAGAAATATAACCTACTAATAGGTGAGCGAACTGGCGAGGAGATAAAGATTGCTGTAGGTTCTGCTGTACAGCTTGAAAAAGAGCTAAGCGTAGTGGTAAAAGGTCGCGACCAAGTGAGCGGTCTTTTAAGTAGAGTCGAGCTAACAAGCGAAGATGTGAGAGAGGCGATGAGAGAACCACTAAAAGAGATCGCAGATGCGCTTAAAACCGTGCTTGAGATGATGCCACCTGATCTTGCTGGCGATATCGTGGAGACTGGTATCGTGCTAACTGGTGGTGGAGCGCTAATTAGAGGACTTGATAAATTTTTATCTGATATCGTTAAACTTCCAGTTTTTGTAGCTGACGAGCCACTCCTTGCGGTTGCTAGAGGAACGGGCAAGGCACTTGAAGAGATTGGGCTTTTACAACAGCTGACAAATGAAGAGTAAGATTGTTCTTTTTGTTTTTATAGCATTGCTTGCTACGGCCTCAGTTTTCAAGGGAGAAATTTTAAGTAATCTTTCTATTGGGTTTAGTAACTATGCTACAAATTCATACGACAATTTTGCTAAAAGTGTGAAAGACTATATAAACGAATATTTTAGGCAGGCTAGCGAGATAGAAAAACTAAGAGCGCAAAATGAAGAGCTAGAGCGCTCAGCCACGCTTCTTTCTACTTTTGCAAATGAGCTAAATCAAATTTTAAAAGATAAAAACTCGACTGCCTATGCCCCAGCCGTGAAGCTAGTAAAAGGGCTTAGCTACGTGCATATCGGGGATTATAATAAAATTTGGATAAGCGAGTTTGAAGGATACGATCCAAATAAAATTTACGGGCTCATCTATCAAGGAAATAGCGCTGGCATCGTCATCTCAAAAGATGGCAAGCCGCTAGCTTACTTGCAAAATGACCCAAAAAGTATATTTGCAGTCTATATAGGAAATGACAAAATTCCAGGCGTCGCGCATGGAAATCAAGGCCAAATAATGGTGAAATTTATCCCACAATGGCTCAGCCCAAAAGAGGGCGACGAGGTCTTTACGAGCGGGCTTGACGGGATATTTTTTAGTGGGGTGCCAGTAGGGCGCGTGAGTAAAATTTTAAAAGAGAGCTCCTATCAAAGCGTGATAGTTGAGCCCTATGCGAAGCTAAACATACCAAACTACCTATACGTTGTAACAAAGGAAAAATGATGCCAAAAAGAACAGATATAAATACCATTTTGCTAATCGGCTCAGGCCCTATCGTCATCGGTCAAGCCTGCGAATTTGACTACTCAGGCACGCAAGCAGCCAAGACGCTAAAGGAGCTTGGATACCGCGTAGTGCTTATCAACTCAAACCCAGCCACCATCATGACTGACCCAAATTTTGCCGATGCAACATATATAGAGCCGATCACAAAAGAGAGCATTTTAAAGATCATCAAAAAAGAAAAGATTGATGCCATCTTGCCAACGATGGGCGGTCAAGTAGCACTAAATGCCGCTATGGAGGTATTTGAGAGCGGTCTTTTAAAGGATGTGAAATTTCTTGGTGCAAACCCAGAAGCGATAAAAAAAGGCGAAGATAGACAAATTTTTAAAGCAACCATGCAAAAGATCGGTATGGACTTGCCTGAGAGTAGATACGCTTACAACATGGACGACGCGCTAAATGCGGCAAATGAGATAGGCTTTCCGCTCATCATAAGAGCTAGCTACACGCTTGGTGGCGCAGGAAGCGGCGTGGCTTACAATATGGACGAATTTAAAGAGTTAGCCAACACTGGCCTTGACGCAAGCCCAATACATGAAATTTTGATAGAAGAGAGCCTGCTTGGCTGGAAAGAGTACGAGATGGAGGTTATCAGAGATAGGAATGACAACTGCATTATCGTCTGCTCGATCGAAAATTTTGACCCAATGGGCGTGCATACAGGTGATAGTATCACGGTTGCGCCAGCTTTAACGCTAACAGACAAAGAGTATCAGGCTATGCGTGATGCAAGCTTTGCCATACTTCGTGAGATTGGCGTTGATACTGGTGGCAGCAATGTGCAGTTTGCCATAGACCCAAAAACAGGCCGTATGATCGTTATCGAGATGAACCCACGTGTTAGTCGAAGTTCAGCCCTTGCAAGTAAGGCTACTGGCTATCCTATCGCAAAGGTAGCCACACTGCTTGCAGTTGGTTTTAGTCTAGATGAGATCAAAAATGACATCACAGGCACGCCTGCTAGCTTTGAGCCGGTGATCGACTACATCGTGACAAAGATCCCACGCTTTACATTTGAGAAATTCCCAGGATCAAACCCATATCTAGGCACCGCGATGAAGTCAGTTGGCGAGGTGATGGCGATAGGCAGGACATTTAAAGAGAGTATCCAAAAGGCGCTTTGCAGTCTAGAGCGCGACCTTTGCGGATTTAACAGTCTTAGCCTAGAGAAAAACGCTTTGATTTATGGCATCAGAAATGCAAATGAGAGAAGAATTTTATATCTAGCGCAAGCCTTTAGAGATGGATTTAGCGTGGCTGAGGTGCATGAGTTTAGCAAGATCGATCCTTGGTTTTTGGAGCAAATTTATGAGATAGTTAAATTTGAAGATAAGATCGACATGGATATCTTAAACAACGAAGAGCTTTTGCGAGAGGCCAAAAGTATGGGGTTTTCAGACAAAATGATAGCTGTGCTTATAAATGAAAAAGACGATCTTGAGCTTAGTCAAAATGATATCTATTTTGCTAGGCAAAAGCTTGGCATCGAGCTTGAATACAACGAGGTCGATACTTGTGCGGGCGAATTTAAGGCGCTAACGCCATATCTTTACTCAACCACAAATATCACTAAATTTCCTAAAAAAGAGCTAGCAAAAGACGCTAAAAAGGTGATGATAATAGGTGGCGGTCCAAATAGGATCGGTCAGGGGATAGAGTTTGACTACTGCTGCGTGCATGCAAGCTACGCCCTAAGAGACCTTGGCATAAAAACGATAATGTATAACTGTAACCCAGAAACCGTCTCAACCGACTACGACACGAGCGATATTTTGTACTTTGAGCCGATTGATTTTGAGCATGTGAGATCAGTCATTGAGTGCGAAAAGCCAGATGGCGTGATTGTGCATTTTGGAGGTCAAACTCCGCTTAAATTTGCAAAGCGCCTAAGCGTTATCGGCGCTAAGATCATCGGCACAACTGCAAGAGTGATCGACGTGGCCGAGGATAGAAAGAAATTTAGCGAATTTATAAATAAAATAGGTGTCCTCCAGCCTAAAAATGACACCGCCACTAGCCTAGAAGAAGCCTTGCAAAAGGCTGCGACTATTGGCTATCCAGTGCTTGTTCGCCCAAGCTACGTTCTAGGCGGCAGGGCGATGAGAAGGGTGCATAACGAGAGCGAGCTAAAAGAGTATATGAGCGAGGCAGTAAAGGTTAGCAACCACTCGCCAGTGCTACTTGATAAATTTTTACAAGATGCAAAAGAGCTCGACGTAGACGCGATATGTGATGGCAAAGAGGTCTATATAGGCGCGATAATGGAGCACATCGAGGAGGCTGGAATTCACTCTGGAGACTCAGCTTGCATATTGCCACCGATGAGTTTAAGCGATGAAATGATAAAAAAAGTGGAGAAGCAAACCAGAGATATCGCGCTAAATTTAGGCGTTGTCGGCCTTATGAATATCCAGTTTGCCATCTATGAAAACGAGCTTTATATGATCGAGGTAAATCCTCGCGCAAGTAGGACTGTGCCGTTTGTGAGTAAGGCTACTGGCGTGCCTATGGCAAAGGTGGCGACAAGAGTTATGTGGCAGGGGAATTTACGTGAGGCGCTTAAATTTTATGATGATTACAAGGTCGTTTATGAAGATGGCGACATCTTAAAACCTCGCGTAAGCTCGCATGTTTGCGTAAAAGAGTGCGTGCTGCCGTTTAACAAGCTAAGTGGCGCTGATCTCATCCTTGGCCCTGAGATGAAGAGTACGGGCGAGGTAATGGGTATCAGTCACGACTTTGCAAGCTCATTTGCAAAGAGCCAGATCGCTGCTAGCAACACTTTGCCAAGCAAGGGCAGGGTCTTTTTAACGCTAGCTGACGCTGATAAATATTACGCGCCAGACCTTGCAAGAGAGCTAATAACGCTTGGCTTTAGCATCATAGCAACTGGTGGTACGCATAAAATTTTAAGCGAAGCTGGCGTGGAGGCCGAGTTTGTCTATAAGATAAGCGAGGGCAGACCAAACGTTGAAGATAGGCTAAAAAACGGCGATATAGCACTTGTCATCAACACAAGCGATACAAAATCAAGCGTGGATGATGGCAAAAAGATCCGCCAAAACGTGCTTAGATTTAAAATTCCATATTTCACAACGATTCGCGCAGCACTCGCGGCCGCTAAGTCGCTAAGCTCGGTACAAACTGGCAAAGCACTTGAGGTAAAAAGCTTGCAAGAGTATTTATCTAAAAAATAATAAATTTAAGGCAGTTTAGCTTATAGCTAAACTGTTTTTAAAGTATTGTTGGAAGCAGTAGATGTCCATATATGGCATTTTGCTTTGAATTTTAGTCTAGCTTTCATCAATCTAGTAATATTAAAGCTTATGTTTAATATAATCTCACTCAAAAGGAGAGATTATGAAAATTTTAAATGCTTTTTTTGCGGGTATTATATTCGTCCTTGCTCCTATTTTTACGCTATTTGTTGGAATTTACAACAACTACTTTTCTTACTATGGTATAAGCGAGTATTTTAATGTTATTTTTGTTGATAACGTACCTTTCTTATGGCTTTTACCTGTATTTTTTATATTTGGATATTGCTTTTTTTACGCGCCATTTAGAAAAATTTTTAGAGCCTTTTATTTAGTTTTGCTGATAGTTTGTGCTTTTAGTTGGTATCCTGACTTTGGACGCACTTTAGGAGAGAATTATTTTATGAGCAAATCGCTATCTTTAGAAATCTCATCAAATTTAGAAAATGAGCAAAAGACTGATGGAAAGATACTTTATGAAGGACGAAGAGAAATTTATTTTTTAAGAAGCGATAATAATAAAGTCGTTAAAATTTCAAAGTAAAGTTTTACCTTTATTTAGTTAAAATGGCATAAAAATTTAAAGGTTTAAAATGCGTTTAAAACTCCCACACGTTCCGTATATTTCACATAAAATAGCAATAGATCTTCTAAATTGTGGTTTCGTAAGACTAAATAAAGGTATTGAGCCAATCGTAGCAAAAACAAGTGAAATTTTAACAGTTGATATTCAAAAAGAAAGAGCTTTAGATGAGCGAGTAAATGAGCTTTTGGAGAAAAATGAAGACGAGATGCAAACTATGCAAATTGACCGCAAAAATATGTTTTGGCTCGTTAAAAAGAAGCTTGCAGGCGAATTTGATGTAATCTTAACCCACGAAGATAGATTTAGCAATATCGCTCACAAAGTGCTTGAAAATATTTGGAAGAGCGGTCTTGTTGATTATAATGTATCTGAAAATCGCGTAAAAAATGTGATTTATAACTCAATAGACGAGTACTTAAAAAGCTATGAGAAGATAGAAGATGATGTTTATGAAATGATACAAAATTATAAACATAAGCTAATCCCAGGAACTGATGAATATGATCTTGTCTTTGAGCGTTTGTATCAAGATGAGCTTAAAAAAAGAGGCATGCTTTAATGAAAGCTTACATTTATATTGAAAATGGTGTTTTTTTAGAAGCAAAAGCTTTTGGTGCTCACGGCGAGTGTGCAGGTGAGCTCGTCTTTAATACCTCAATGACTGGCTACGAAGAGATCATGAGCGATCCAAGCTATGCTGGTCAGTTTATCGTCTTTACTATGCCAGAAATAGGCATAGTAGGTATAAACGAAGACGATATGGAGAGTCTTAGAATTCATGCAAGTGGCGTTATAATGAGAAGCTACAATGAAATTCCATCAAACTACCGCTCGCAAAAATCTTTGGGAAAATTTTTTGAAGAGCAAGGTAAATTTGGCGTTTATGACGTTGATACTAGGTATTTAACAAAGATGCTACGTGACGAGGGTGCGCTTATGGCCTATATCTCAACGCAGATAAGTGATAAAGATGAGCTAAAACGCAGGCTTGAAAGTAGCGGGCGTATTGAAAATATAAACTACGTGAAAACAGTTAGCGCGATGGACGAGTATGAGCATAAAAAAGGCGCTTGGGATAGAAATTTAAAGTCATATAAGCCGCTAAAAAGTATTGGTAAAAAGATAGCTGTTTTTGACTTTGGTGTAAAGAGAAATATCCTAAACGAGCTATGTGAAACTGGTCTTGAAGTCATCGTAGTGCCACACGACACTAAGGCTGAAATTTTGATAGAAAAATTTAAAAATGGCGAGATAAATGGGGTGTTTTTATCAAATGGTCCTGGTGAGCCAAAAAATTTAAAGGCTGAAATAGGCGAGATCAAAAAGATGATTGAGGCTAAGATACCTATATTTGGCATTTGCCTTGGACATCAGTTACTCTCAAACGCCTTTGGGTACGAGACATATAAGCTTAAATTTGGTCAGCACGGAGCAAATCACCCAGTGCTAAATTTAGAGACAAAAGCAATTGAGATAACAACACAAAATCACAACTACAACGTGCCAGAGAGCATCGCTGAAATAGCGGTTGTGACTCATAGAAATTTATTTGACAACACAATTGAGGGTGTGAGATACAAAGACTATCCGATCTTTTCAGTTCAGCACCACCCAGAAGCAAGTGGTGGTCCAAGTGAGAGTAAATATATATTTAAGCAGTTTTTAGAAATTTTATAAGATGCAAAATATAAACCTTTACATGATTATCTCGGTTGCATTTTTAAGTAGCTTTAGTCATTGTGTGGGTATGTGCAGCGGTTTTTTGAGCTTGCAGACTCTATTTTTTAAAGGTAAGAATAAAATAGAAATTTTAATGCTAAGCACACTTTATAGTCTAGCTAGAATTTTTGCTTATGTAGTTTTAGGAGCTTTGTTTGGTGCCTTTGGAGCTGTTATTAGCTTTAACATGCAAGCAAGAGGTGTGATATTTTTCATAATTGGCTTAGTGATCGCGTTTATCGGCATTGCCTTACTTTTTAGGGGTGAGCTTTTAAAATTTGTGGAGAATCAAAAGGCGCTTAATTTTGTAGTAAGAATTGCAAAAACGAGGATTCAAAAGAAAAATTTAGCAAATTTTTTATTACTTGGTTTTTTAAATGGCTTTTTGCCTTGTGGTGTGGTTTATTATTTTTTGGTACTTGGGATTTTAAGTGCAAATTTTATTGATTCGGCTTTTATAATGCTTGTATTTGGTCTTTGTACATTGCCAGCTATGCTTTTAGCTAGCTTTGTATTTGGAATTTTAAATGAAAAATTTAAAGACATAATGTTTAAGATTTCGGCTAGCATAATGATAATAAATGGAATTTATCTATCATTTTTAGGATATAGAGCAAATGCCTAAGATAGTTAAAGTAAGAGAGATAATTGTTAGTTGCGTCAAAATTTATGATGTTTGATAAATATAACCAAAAAGGAAGAATAAATGAGCAAGATTCTTAATAATCTAACCGTTCTTATCGTTGAGAATGAGGGAGATGGTAAAAAAATAGTACAAGAAGTTATGCGAGATAAATTCGAAAAAGTTATCACTGCTCAAAATGGCGATGAAGGACTTAAGAAATTTAAAAAATATAATCCAAATATGGTTATAACAGACGTTTTTATGCCTATAATGAATGGCCTTGATATGGCTAAATGTATTAAAGAAATTTCAAAAGATACACCTATTATAGTTTTTAGCACAAATAGTGAAAAAGAAACACTTCTAAAAGCGATAGATGTTGGTATTGATAAATACGTTTTAAAGCCGATTGATCTTGATGATTTTTTGGTTACGTTAGAAAATGTTGCTAAAAATAAGATAGAAACAGCAAATATTATTCAGGTTACAAATGGATATAGTTTTAATAAAATAAAACGTGTACTTATCAGAGATGGTGTTGAAATTTCTCTTACAAAAAAAGAACTTGCATTTATATCTTTACTCATAAAAAGACTTGGTACGCTTGTACTTCACGATGAAATAAAAAATGTTGTTTGGGTTGGCGAGAGCGTGACAGAGGCTGCTATTAGGACCTTCGTTAAGCGTGTCAGAGATAAAGTCGGTAGTAATTTTATAAAAAATGTTCCTGGACTTGGTTACAAAATAGATAGAAGACTCTCCTAGTAAAAGAGAATTTATATTAATTAAGTCTTTTTATAGTTTTTCTACTCTAAAATAACCGAAAATTAATATAAATTTAACTAGGAGGAAAATTTATGCGACCATCCCAGTTGCTACATTATGATTATAGTGTGGCAAAACTCTTTATGTTCTCCACGATATTTTTTGGTATTGTTGGCATGGCTATTGGTGTTTTGGTAGCTTTTCAGCTTGCCTGTCCTGATCTAAACTATATAGCTGGTGAGTATTCGGCATTTGGTAGATTGCGTCCTCTTCATACTAACGGTATCATTTTTGGTTTTATGCTCTCTGGTATATTTGCCACTTGGTATTACATAGGACAGCGTGTCCTAAAAGTATCAATGAGTGAATCTCCGTTTTTGATGTTCATTGGTAAGCTTCATTTTTGGCTTTATATACTTGTTATGATTCTAGCTGTTGTGACACTTTTTATGGGTGAGAGTACATCTAAGGAGTATGCCGAGCTTGAGTGGCCACTAGATATTGCTGTAGTAGTAGTCTGGGTGCTTTGGGGCGTAAGTATATTTGGACTTATTGGTATACGCCGCGAGAAAACACTTTATATCTCGGTTTGGTATTACATTGCTACATTCCTTGGCGTTGCTATGCTTTATCTATTTAATAACATGGAAATTCCAACAAGGCTAGTTAGTGGATATGGCTCATGGCTACACTCAGTTTCTATGTATGCTGGCTCAAATGATGCTTTGGTTCAGTGGTGGTACGGTCACAACGCAGTTGCGTTTGTATTTACAGTAGCGATTATCGCCCAAATTTATTATTTCTTGCCAAAAGAGAGCGGACAGCCAATATTTTCTTATAAGCTTTCGTTATTTTCATTCTGGGGCCTTATGTTTATCTATCTTTGGGCTGGCGGTCACCACCTAATATATACTGCTGTGCCTGATTGGATGCAGACTATGGGTTCGGTTTTTTCTATTGTTTTGATTTTACCTTCTTGGGGTTCAGCTATTAATATGCTTCTTACAATGAAAGGCGAATGGACACAACTTCGCGAGAGCCCGCTTATTAAATTTATGATCCTAGCTTCAACTTTTTATATGTTTTCAACTCTTGAAGGCCCTATCTTAGCTATTAAATCTGTAAATGCACTAGCTCACTATACTGACTGGGTGCCAGGACACGTACATGATGGCGCACTTGGCTGGGTTGGTTTTATGACTATGGCAGCACTTTATCACATGACGCCACGTGTCTTTAAGCGCGAAATTTATTCAAAATCCTTAATGGAAGCTCAATTTTGGATACAAACAACAGGTATCGTTTTATACTTTGCTTCGATGTGGATTGCTGGTATTACGCAAGGTATGATGTGGAGAGCGACTGATAGCTATGGAAATTTACTATACTCATTTATTGATACTGTTGTAGTGCTTATACCTTATTATTACATTAGAGCTATTGGCGGACTTTTGTATTTGATTGGCTTTTTGATGTTTGCTTATAATATCTACAAATCAACTTCTGCTAAAGCTATTTTGGCAGAGCCAAAAAGTGCAACGCCTATGGGCGGTGCTAAAGCCAATGCGGAGGTGATGTGATGTTTGCTTGGTTAGAAAAAAATCCATTCTTTTTTGCAGTTTGCGTATTTATCGTCATAGCTTATGCTGGTGTGGTAGAAATTTTACCTGACTTTGCAAATAGAGCTAGGCCACTTGAGGGTACAAAACCTTATACAGTTTTAGAGCTTGCTGGAAAAAATATATATATACAAAATGGTTGCAATACTTGTCACTCACAGATGATACGTCCGTTTAAAGCAGAGACTGATAGATATGGCATGTACTCGTTAAGCGGCGAATTTGCTTATGATCGTCCGCATCTTTGGGGTTCAAAAAGAACTGGCCCAGATCTTATGCGTGTGGGTAATTATAGAACGACAGATTGGCATGAAAATCATATGTTAAACCCAGCCTCAGTTGTGCCAGGCTCGATCATGCCAGCATATCCATTTTTATTTAAGAAAAATGCTGATATAGAGACCGCTTACGCTGAAGCACTAACTGTTAAAAAAGTCTTTAACACACCTTATGATGAGAAAGATATGCCAGCTCTTGGCACTTTTGAGCAAGCAAATGCTAACGTGAAAGAGCAGGCTGCAAGTATCGTTGAAAGTATGAAAGATGAGCAAGTAAAAAGTGCTTTTGCAAAAGGTGAAATTCGCCAGATCGTGGCACTTATCGCCTATCTAAATAGCCTAAAATAGGAGTTAGTAATGGACATTAGAGAACTTCAAGCTTATGGCTATTTTATTTTGACAGCATTCTTAGCTATCACTTTGTATGCTTATTTTTTTCATCTTTACAAAAGTGAAAAGCAAGGTAGAAGAAATTATGAGAAGTATTCAAGATTAGCCCTAGATGATGAGATCGGTAGTAAAATTTTAGAGCAAAAGGCTACAAAGGAGAGCGTATGCAATGGCTAAATTTAGAAGATAATATAAATTTACTTGCGTTAATAGGTGCCATCTTAATTATCGTACTAACTGTCGTTGTAGCTGGCAAGTATGTTGGTCAAATGAAAGTTAAAAAGGATGAAAGCGTAGAGCTTAGCGAGCACAACTGGGACGGAATAGGCGAGTATAAAAATCCAGTTCCATTTGGTTGGGCAGTAGTTTTTTTATTAACACTTGTTTGGGCGATTTGGTATTATTTACTTGGTTATCCACTAAATTCTTACTCACAAATCGGTGAATATAATAAAGAGGTAAAAGAGGCAAACGCTAAATTTGAAAAAGAGTATTCAAACCCAAGCAAAGAAACGCTTCACGCTATGGGAGAGAGCGTATTTTTGGTGCAATGCTCAGCATGTCATGGCATCACAGGTGATGGTATTGGTGGCAAAGCTGCAAATTTACAAATTTGGGGTAGCGAACAAGGAATAGTTGATACGATACTAAATGGCTCAAAAGGGCTTGATTATCCTATGGGTGAGATGCCAGCAGGGCTAGCTGATGCTGATGGAGCAAAGGCTATCGCAGCTTATGTTGCAAAAGAGATAAGTGCTATAAAAAGTACAAAAAATGAAAATTTAGTAGCTATGGGAAAAGAGCTTTACGTAGCTTGTGCAGCTTGTCACGGAGATGATGGCAAAGGCATGGATGGTATGTCGGCTGATATTAGTAAATATGGTTCAAGTGAGTTCATCGTAGATGTACTAAATCGTGGTAAAAACGGCAACATCGGTGTTATGCCTGAATTTAATGATGGTAGATTAAACGAGATACAACAAAAAGCAGTTGGCGAATATGTCATATCGCTATCAAAGGGCGAATAATGGAAAATAAAAATAGAAACATCTTTGCTTTAAATGGCATTAGCGGTTATTTGGTGGCAGTTTTGCTTTTGCTATCTATCCTTGGTGTACTTACTTATATTGGTATTGGCTTGCAAAAAGATGTAGCAACCAAGCCTTACTCATTAAAAGATGCAAGTAGCATTGAGATGAAGAGCGTTGATAACGCTAAACACGTCATTATAAAGGAGTAGTGATGCTAAGCATAATAGAAAAAGCCATAATCTTGCTTATAGTTGTTGCAGGAGCTATTTGTGCGTGGTCAGTGCTTACATCAAACCACCTTTTTGTAGGCTAGGTGTGAGAAAATTTATACTCATTTTTATATTTTTGCTCTCACAAAGTTTGGCTTTGGGAGCAAATTTTGTGATAAATAATGATGAAATTCTAAGCCAAAAAGTAAGTGTAAAGCTAAATGAGATCGGCAGTGAGCTTTACGCAAAAAGCGGTATAAATTTAGTAGTTGGCGTATATAAAGATGGTGAGCTGGAAGCTCTTTTTAAAGATCAAAACCTTAGCTCGCCTTATGCTTTTTTACTGCTTATAAAAGGCAAAAAGAAAGTAGAAATTTTTGCCGATGCTAATACTTCAAAGCTTTTTAATAAAGAACAAATTTTAAGTGTAAATCCAGAATCAGGAACGATAATTCCTATTTTGGTTTCTAAAAATGGCAAAGATGTCTATAATGCTGCTATATTAAATGGCTACGCTGATATTGCCGAGCAAATCGCATCTAGCTTAAATTTACAGCTTGAAAGTAGTGTTGGAAATTCAAATAAAACTACATTAAATTTTTTAAGATTTTTCATATATGGCTTGGTTGCATTTTTTATAATTGTTATCTTTTATAAAAAGGTAAAAAATGGATAAAAAAACCTTTTGGCCTTATGCTATCGTGCTTAGTTTCATTGCTATCATTATCGCTTGCGCAGTAACGATCATCATAGCGCTGAAACATCCAGTCGAAATGGATAGCTCTTATATGCAAAGCTACCAAAATGTCGATGAAAACATAACCTTTATCAAAGAGAGTGAAAAACGCTTTGATGAGAAATTTGATCTAAAATTTGAGTCAAATTTTAATGCCCTAAATGCTAAGTTTAAATTTCATCTAACTCCTAAAAAAGGAGAAATTTCAGCTTTGAAATATGAAATTTTACTCACTCGCCCACAGACAAATAAAGAAAATAAAATTTTAAGAGCTTCATGGCAAGAAAATAATCTAGTAAGTGAAGAAACAAGCCTAAAAGAAGGTAGATGGCAACTACTTTTAAGGCTAAGTGACACTAATGATACAAGGTATTATAAATTTGATCTTAATGTCACAAAATGATCTTAAAATCGCAGCTTTGGTATCTAAGAAAGATCTCAAAGCTGAGTTTAAATTTTAATAAACTAATCTTTTGGCTAAATTTAAAACCAAAACACTAAGTTTTTATCAAATAAAACTATAAATCAAATCTCTTTAAATCTAAAATTTAATCCCAAACGCTCGCAAGTGCCGACATATTCTTTAAATTTATAGATTAGTGGATGCCATTTTTGCGTATCTATCTTTTCATCTTTTAGTAAATTTTCATCTACAAAAATGCCTGTAATCTTGCAAGTAACTATGCTAAACCACTCTTTTAACTCTATCTTTTCTACAACCGTTTCTATCTGTATCTTGCACTCTTTTATTCTGACGGTTTTTGCATTTATGCCAGGTTCTTTGCTGAGATTTGCCACCTTAAATTTGTCGTGCTCGTAGGTGTAGCCAAGATTCTTTTTTTCTTCTGGCACTTCACTATCGCCAGTTAGTTTTTCCATTTTTTGCACAGCTTCTAGCAGACTCTCATCACATAAATTTAGCGTGATATCTGAACCATTTTTGATATTTTTAAAGCCTTGATTTTCAATGCCTATGCCAAGCACTACTGTATTTCCTAACGTCCAAGAAGATGAAAGCACCGTGATATCATCGTTTGCGTTTTTATCTTTTGTGGTAGCTAGCAAAACTGGAAAGCCGTAGTAAAAACCTTGTCTGTTTAACTCTTTATGCATTTTTGCTCCTTTTTTTGTGATTGTAGCTTTTGGCTCTTTAAGGCTTAAAATTTTAATGTACTTAGATAAAAATTTAAAGCTTTATCTAAGCGTAAAAAGCGCTCTTTTATCAGCATTTAGCTATCATTGCTTAAAAATTTAAGAGAGAAAAATGCATAACCTAAACCAACTTTTTATCTTTACGAACTCGCGTAAGATTCGTGAATTTAATGCAAGTTTTAATGATGAGCTAATCCCAAAAAGCCTAAGCATTGCCGAGTTTTATAAAAAGGTAGTTTATGTAGATGGTAGATTTGAGATTGATAGCACCTATGCTTTGGTGCTTATGAATAGAGCCTGTGCTAGCGTCAAAAAGGCAAACTCTGTTCTTAAAATTCCAACTGAGTTTTTTGAATTTTTGAAAAATAATGACTATCTTTTTTCATTTTTTAAAGAGCTAGCTATTAGTAAAAAGAGTATCTCTGAGATCAAATTTAACGATATTTACGCTAATTTTGAGGAGCATTTAAACATACTTGAAGCGGTTTTAAAAGAGTATGAGAGCTTGCTTGGTCAAGAAAATCTCTACGATGATATAACCTTGCCAAAAATTTATAACATAAATGAAGCTTATATCAAAAGCTTTAGTGAAATTTCACTGCACATAGATGGAATTTTAAGTGAGTTCGAGTGGGAAATTTTAGAGAAAATCTCAAAGCTAACTACGCTAAAAATTATCTTTCAAACCAGTGTTTTCAACACAAAGCTAATCAATAAAATAAGGCAAATTTCAGCTATTAGTGAGATTGAAAATTACAAAAAATATGAGCTAAATTTAAAGACAAATGAGCTAATTTGCTTAGAAAATATCAAAAAATTTGAGCCAGTCTTAGAAAAGCGATTTGCCACTAGAAGCCTGCAATGTGCCTACGCTATGGCAAAGGTGAGCGAGTTTGTGCGTGAGGGCATAAAGCCTGAAAACATCGCTGTTATATTGCCAGATGAGAGTTTTAGTGAAATTTTAAGGCTACATGATAGAGATAAAATTTTTAACTACGCTATGGGTGAGAGCTTTAAAAATACAAAATTTTATGAAGCGCTTTACTACATCGCAAGAGCGATAAATGAAGAGGCAAGACTGGTTTTTGATCAAGGCAAGTGTGAGAGCTACGAGGAGCTTGGATTTATCTTGAACACGCTTGGCGTAAGCGAAGAGCTTTTTAATAAATTTAAATCAAGCTACTTTGAACTTTGTGACTTTGCTAAATTTAAAGAGCTAATAGATGAGCTTTTAACGCTTGAAAATGAGCCAAGATGCGAAGAAAAGCTTGCGCTTGAGCTTTTTAGGATTGAGAATTTATGTAGGTATTTTAGCTTTAGCTTAAAGCAACTAAGTGAAATTTTCTTACTAAATATCTCTCGCCTTAGCATCGATGATGTGGGCGGCGGAAAGATCAGCGTCATGGGCATGCTTGAGAGCCGTGGAATGAAATTTGATGGTGTGATCATAGTTGATTTTAATGATAACTTCATCCCAGTAAGAAGCACAAATGAGATGTTTTTAAACTCAAAAGTGAGGCAAAAGGCAGGGCTTATAAGCTACCTTGAGCGTGAAAATTTGCAGAGATTTTACTACGAAAGCCTTATAAACAATGCCAAAAAGGTCGCCATAAGCTGTGTTTTAAACGAAGAGAGTATTCCTTCAAGATTTTTAAAAAATTTCAAAACAATAAAAGATGAGAAATTTAGTGACGAGGCGTATTTAAAATTATTTTTAAAAGGAAGTACAAGCCTAAATTTAAGCGATGATGAGATTATTTTGGAGCATGATTTTTTCACTAAACCGCTATCATTTTCTACACTAAATTTATTTCTAACCTGCCCAAGAAAGTATTATTACGCAAAGATAGCTGGTATAAAAGGAGCAAAAGCAATAGCAACTGAGCCAGGATCTAAGCAAGGAAATAGCGTGCATAAGGCGCTTTATGAATACTACACGAGTGATTTTTATAGACAAAAAAATATATTTGATTTGGCTATTTTTAAAGAAATACTTGCAAAGCAAGATTTTTCTTCGCTTGAGCTTGAGATTTGGTCGCAGAAATTTAAAGAATACGCAGAGTTTGAAAATGAACGTTTAAGTGCTGGCTTTAGAGTGCTTGAGTGCGAAAAAGACATAGAGAGCAGTTTTTGTGATGTAAAGATAAAAGGCATTATCGATAGAATCGATGCTAGCCCTGATGGTGAGCCTTTTATACTTGATTATAAAACTGGTGATGCAAATGCGAACTCACTTCAGCTTGCTTTTTATGAAGCACTTTACGGTAGCGAGGTAAAAAGTGCTTACTTTGCTCTAAAGAATGAACCAGTACTTATCAGCTCAAAAAAAAGCGTAGATGATCTAAGGGCTGAGATAGAAAATCTAAAGAGTATAAGTAACACTAAGATAAATTTTGAAAGAAAAAGCGGAGCTTGTAAATTTTGCGAGTATGCCATACTTTGTAGGAGAGAGTTATGAAAGATTTTTTAGCCCTAAAAGCAAGTGCTGGAAGCGGGAAAACATTCGCTTTAAGCGTTCGTTATATCGCTTTGGTGCTTAGAGGCGAAAATATAAACGAGATCATCGCTCTAACCTTTACCAAAAAAGCGGCCAATGAGATGAAAGAGCGCATAATCACAACTTTTTTGGACTTGCAAAACAAAAAAGACGAGCTTGATAAGCTTTGCAAAGAGCTTAGTTTGAGCCAAGGTGAGGTCATAAAAAGACGCGATGAGAAGCTTGATAGATTTTTGCAAAGTGAGCTAAAAATTTATACATTTGATGCATTTTTCTCTGGAATCCTAAAGAAATTTAGTCAAAATTTAGGACTTAGTCCTGATTACAGCGTGCAAGATAGTCTGCAAGATCTGGCGTGGAAAAAATTTGTAAAAGAGGCAAGCAAAGATTATAAGCTTCTTAGTGAGCTTGCACTCATGATGATCATTTCAAGTCAAAAAGAGGCGAGCTTTTCGCAGACTTTGGCTAAATTTTATGAGAGTTTTGGCGGCGAGCTAAAAGATAGTGGCGCGAGCTATCCAGATGATAGCAAGGTAAGAGCAGCGCAAAAGGAGATAAATGAGCATATAGCCTTGCAAAATGGTGCTAGCGATTCGGCTAAAAAGACATTTAATGAGCAAAATTTATTTGAGCTTTTTAAAAATAAGGTCTTTGAAAGAGAGAGCCTAAATTACCGCACTTTTAGCAAAATTTACACAAGTGAGCTTGACGAGCTTTTTGTAAAGCTAAAAGAGGCGGCAAAAGAGTATATTTTAGAGGTTGAAAGATATAGACTTAGCGGTTTTAGCAAGCTCTTAAATGTTTATAAATACTCAAATTTAGAGCTAAACAAAGAGATAAACGCTTTAAGCTTTGCTGATATAAATAAGCTGGTCTTTAAGCTTTTGGTTGAAAATTTTGATAAAGATGTGCTTTATTTTAGGCTTGATGGCAGGATAAATCACCTTTTGATAGATGAGTTTCAAGATACAAATGTGATCCAATATGAGATCATCTTGCCACTTATCACTGAGATCGTTTCAGGATACGGACAAAACGGGCTCGGGAGCTTTTTTTACGTGGGCGACACAAAGCAGAGTATCTATAAATTTAGGGGTGGTAAAAAAGAGCTTTTTGATAAGCTTGGAGAGAAATTTGAGCAAATTTTGGTGGAAAATTTGCCTAGCAACTACCGCAGTTTAAAGGCTTTAGTGAAATTTAATAACGCTGTTTTTGAAGAAATTTATCATAGATATGGGCTTAGTTTTGAGCCACAAGAGCCAGCTAAAAAAGATAAGGAGCTAAGCTACAAAGTAAGTGGCGAGTGTCCTTATTTTGAAGCCGAGGAAGATGACTACGGCTACTTGCATGTGCTAAGCGATGAAGATATAGCGGGTGCAGCAGTTTCGCAAGTAAAAGAGCTACTTGCTGCTGGCGTAAATGCAAGTGAGATAACTGTGCTTTGCTGGAAAAATAGCGACATCAGCCTCATCTCAGAGGTGCTTAGCAGTGAGGGGATAAAAAGCGTAAATGAAGGCACCTTGGAGCTAAAGCGAACGCCGTTTGTTGCAGCGATCATCGAGTATGCGAAATTTTGTCTTTTTGGTGAAGAAATTTATGAAAAAAATGTAAAAGCACTTGTAAATACAAATCCTAAAAGGTTAAAAATAAAAGCTGAAGATAGTGTGACAAAAAGCCTATTTTATCTAGCTAAAAATTTATATATAAATATGGCTGATGTTGATATTTTAAGGCTTTTTGAGCTAAGCAGTGGCTATAAAAATTTAAGCAATTTTATCTTTAATCTTGAAAATTTTAGTTCTAAAATCAGTCCTAAAAATGCTGACGGCGTAAAGATAATGACTGTTCATAAGTCAAAAGGGCTCGAGTTTACTCACGTGATAGTTTGCGATATGATGAGTAAGGGCAGGGGCGATGACTCAAACTTTATAACAGAATATAGCGAAAAAGGCGAGTGGATAGTAAAAAGTAGAATTTCTGGTAGAGAAAATTTTGACCCTGAGTATGCTGGTGTGTTAGAGCAAATAAAAGAGCTTGAGAAACAAGAAAATATCAATAAAATTTACGTCGCTTTCACTAGGGCTACAAAGTCGCTTATCATTATTAAACAAGCTGCTCCAAGTGGAAATAGTCCTAGCTTTTTTTCTTTTTATACTAGAAGCGATAAAAGCGAAGTAAACGACTATCTTGATTTAAAAGAGTTTAGTTTTGGTAAAATTTTACCTAGCAAGAGTGAGCAAAAAGAGGCAAAAAAAGATGAAAAAATGCCTGAAATTTTAAAGATAGAAAGGCAAGACGTAGAGGCAAGAGAGCAAAAAACGAGCGGTAAAAATTTAGAGGCAATCTATTTTGGCTTAGCGTTTCACTATTTACTTGAGATGAGTGAGAAATTTGATGAAAATTTGCTTTTAAAAGCTAAAAGTTTAATGCTAAATAAATTTTATAAATTTCTCTCACTTGATAGGCTTGAAGATGCCTTTAAACGGGCAAAAATGCTAATAAATGAGCCAAAATTTCTAAAGTGTATAAAAGATAAAGAAATTTACAAAGAGCAGCCATTTAAAGTAAAAAACGAACTAAAACAGATGGACTTATTTTGTATTGGAGAGAGCGAAATTTGCGTGATTGACTATAAAACGACAGATAAAAATATTGAGGAAAATAAAAAACAAGTTGGAGAATACAAAGAGGCATTAAGTAAATTTTATCCAAAGCATAGTATAATCGCCGTCATCTTCTACGCTCTTAATGGAAAAATTTCATATATTGAAGTTTAAATGCTACTTAATTTAAGCTTTATAAAAGCATTGTTTAAATACAATCACAACTCAAAAATTAACTTGGCAAAGGTAAGAAAATGACAAAAATAACAAAGCCAAACGAAGTTAAACGAGACTGGATCGTTGTTGATGCAGCTGGTAAACGTTTTGGTAGATTGCTAACTGAGGTAGCAACTATACTTCGTGGCAAAAACAAACCATGCTTCACGCCAAACGTAGATTGTGGCGACTATGTTATCATCATAAATGCTTCAAAAGTAGAATTTACTGGTAATAACAAAGCTGAAGATAAACTTTATCACAGACACTCAGGATACTTTGGTAGTGTAAAGAGTGAAAAATTTGGCGATTTGATAGCAAATAAGCCAGAAAAACTATTTAAATTAGCTGTTCGTGGAATGCTTCCAAAAACTAAACTTGGAAGAGAGATGATAAAAAAACTAAAAGTTTATGCTGGCAGTGAGCATCCTCATACGGCACAAATAGCTAAAAAAGAAGGAAAATAATTATGGCAAAAGTTTATGCAACTGGTAAAAGAAAAACTGCCGTAGCAAAGGTTTGGATAAAAGCTGGAAGCGGTAAAATCATAGTAAATGGTATGGATCTTAATACTTGGCTTGGTGGACATGAAGCTATAAAGCTTAAAGTAATTCAGCCACTTCTAGTTACTAAACAAGAGAGTTTAATAGATGTAGTAGCTACAACCTTAGGTGGTGGTTATTCAGCACAAGCTGAGGCTTTAAGACACGGCATTTCACGTGCTTTAGCTGACATGGATGCTGATTTTAGAGCAGCACTTAAACCAAAAGGCTTATTAACTAGAGATTCTCGTGTTGTTGAACGTAAGAAATTTGGTAGAAGAAAGGCAAGAAGAAGCCCACAATTCTCTAAACGTTAATGAATTTTTGCAAGTGCTTTTGCATTTGCAAAATTTAAGTTGTGTAAATTTCAAATTTACATTGTTAATTAAATTATGATTTAGAGTCGGTTAAATTTTATTCAGTTAAAATGTAACCACTTTAAAATAAATCCTAAGAAAGGAATTCTAAATATGAAAAAGATTGCTTTAGCTATGGTTGCCGCAACAGCGGTTTTTGCGTCTAACGCAGCATATAATTATGAAGTTACTCCAACTATTGGTGGCGTTCACCCAGAGGGAAATCTACGTGTAAAAGACCATAACTTCGTTGGTGTTAGAGCTGCTAGAAATCTTGAAGATTTTTTCTTTGACCAAGTAGAGCTTGGTGTTGATTACACTCAAAAAGCAAAAGAAAAAACAGGTAGCTTAACAAGAGAAGGAAGAGTTCTTAGATATCATGCAAATCTTGTAAAAGATATAGTTGATTTTGGACCAGTTAGTCTATATGGCTTAGTTGGTGCTGGTTATGAAGATGTTCCAGCTATTTTTGTTAAAAATGAAGATGGCGGTTTTGGCCAATATGGTTTTGGTTTAAGATATCAAGTAACTGATAGATTCGCTCTTAAAGCAGAAGCAAGAGACGCTATCAAATTTGAACATGCTGATCATAACCTATTCTATTCACTAGGCTTTGGTATCGGTCTTGACTCAAAAGCAGCTCCAGTTGTGGCAGCAGCTCCAGTTGCAGCAGCAACTCCAGCAGCAACTCCAGTTCTTGATGATGATAATGATGGCGTGCCAAATGATATAGATCAATGCCCTAACACTCCAGCTGGCGTGGTTGTTGACGAAAGAGGATGCGAGAAAGTTATCGTTCTTAGAGATCTAGATGTTAACTTTGCATTTGATAGCTACAAAGTTGGACCAAAATATGCAGCTGAGATCAAAAAAGTAGCTGACTTCATGGGCGAACACCCAGATTATAAAGTTGTACTTGCTGGTCACACTGATAGCGTAGGTGCAGAAGCTTATAACCAAAAACTATCTGAAAAAAGAGCAAAAGCAGTAGCTGATGTTCTTGCTGGCTATGGAGTAAGCGAGGATAAAATTTCAACAGTTGGCTACGGTGAGCTTAAACCAATTGCTACAAACAAAACTAAAGAAGGCCGCGCTCAAAATAGACGCGTTGAAGCTACTTTCAATAAATAATCTTAATTGTTTAAAGTTACTTCTTTTTGGGCTTAGCTTCGGCTAGGCCCTTTTTTATTTCTACGGAGAAATGATGGAAAAAACCATACTTTTTGATTTGGACGGTACGCTTATTGATTCTACTTCTGCTATTTTAAAAGGATTTGATAGAGCTTTTTTATCCCATGGTAAAAAAGAGCCAGACCATAATGCATTAAAGTCTTTGGTTGGTCATCCGCTTGAAATAATGTTTGAAAGACTTGGTGCAAGCAAAAATTTAATTGATAGCTATATAAAAGAGTATAAAGCTTGCTACGAAAAAATTTACCTTGATGAGACGGTACTCTTAGATTATGCAAGTGAAGCATTGAAGGAAGCAAGTAGCTTTGCTGATGTTGGTATAGTTACTACGAAAACTTCAAAATTTTCTATTATCTTGCTTGAGCATTTAGGGGTTATGAAATATATAAAAACTGTTATTGGAAGAGACGATGTTGCTAATCCAAAACCAAATCCAGAGCCAATAAATTTGGCTTTAACTAGACTTAATAAAGATAAAAATAATGCATTTATGGTAGGTGATACCATTATGGATATATTGGCTGCACAAGCTGCCTTTGTTACAGGCGTGGGTCTAACTTGTGGATATGGTCAAAAGAGTGATTTGGAGAAATTTAGTAAACATATTTTCTCAAACCCATTTGAAGCCGTTAGCTTTATAAAAGAAGTTTGATAATCTAATATTCCCGAGCTGCTTATACTTTAAAGTAAATTTAACCTAACGTTTAGCTTGCTTGGTTATAAAATTTACTCCAAAAATTTATTATCTTTATTTGGCGCAAAATATTTTTAAAGTATTTATTATGAATTTTTAACATCTAAATTACTCTGAATAAATTTGCTTAAAAACGCTACTTTCATGGTAATTTTATTTTATTTAAAATATGAAAATTTGTCTAAAAATTAGCTAACTTCTAGGAGATCATAGATTTAAGACCCTAGCCACCTTTAGAGCGCTTGCAAATGCAAAATGTAAGTTATATCCGCCAAGCATGCCAGTGATGTCCAAGACCTCACCAATGAAATAAAGCCCCTTAACGTTAGAGTCTTGTAAATTTTTATCTAAAAATTCAATCTTTACACCGCCTTTTGTGACTTCCGCTCTTTCAAAGCCAAATGTCCCAGCTGGAGCAAATTCATAAGCAAAAAGCCTTTTTATGATTTGTCTCTCTTTATCGCTAAATTCATAAAAAGCTCTATCTTTTAGGCCAAAATTTTTTAAAAACTCTAGTACAAATCTCTTTGGTAAGGGTAAAACTGAGCTAAGCTGCTTTTTGCCGTTTATTAAATTTTTCTCACTAAATCTAGGCAAAAAATTTATGCAGATTCGTCCTTTTTGCCAAAACAAAGATGCATTTAGTATCGCTGGGCCGCTTATGCCTCTGTGTGTAAAAAGCACATTGTCACTAAATTTATGATTATCGTTTTTGTCGCTCATCTCAACATCAGCATTTAGACTAACTCCGCTAAGCTCTTTAAACCAAAACTCATCTTTTTGCACGCTAAATCCAACAAGTACAGGCGCAAGAGCTGAGGTTTCAATACCAAAATTATTTGCTATTTTATAGCCAATGTCGCTTGCGCCAAGGGCTTTGTAGCTTAGTCCGCCACTTGCGATGACTAAATTTCTAGCTCTAAATTTCTCATCTTTTGTTAGAATTTCAAAAATTTCATCTATTTTTTTAGCACCAAGAACTTCTTTGTTATAAAAAATATCTGCATTTTGCCTTTTTAAAAGTACGCTCAAGACACTCTTTGCGCCGCTATCGCAGAAAAATTGATTTTGCTTTTGCTTACTAAATTTAAGCTCGCTAAAAAAAATTAAAACTTGATCTGGGGTCAGTACTTCTAAAATTTGCTCTATAAATTTTTGCTCGCCAAGGTAGTTTTTGGCGCTTACAAAGCGGTTTGTGATGTTGCATCTGCCGCCACCGCTTGCTAGGATCTTTTTGCCAGCACTACTATTTTTTTCTAAGATGGCAACCTTTTTACCCTTTAAATTTGCTCCTAAAAATAGTCCGCTAGCACCGGCACCAATGATGATGACGTCGTAGATCAAAACTTCAAGCTCTCTTTTAAAGCCGCCTCGCTTGTTAGGCGAGAGTCAAATTTTATCACTTGATTTTTCTCGTTTTTGTAATAATCGACTACACCTTTTTGTCTATTTAGCAGCTCTAAATTTAAACTTACTTCAGGGCTTAGATAGATATTTTTAAAAATTCTTGGATCGCTCAGGCTAAAGAGTAAAATAAGCCAGATCACGCAAAGCACCACGCAGATGATGGCTAGTACTTTAAAACCAAAGGCGTGCAAGATATACCCACCAAACGCACCTCCAACAAAGCTTCCTAGATAGCCAAATGAATTAAATACACCAAGGGCTGAGCCTTTTTGCGAGGATTTTACAAATTTTGTCGCGGTTGATTGCATGATGGGCTCGTGAAGGTTAAATCCTATAAAAAATATAGCAACTCCCAAAACGAAGATAAAAAGTGTAAAGCTAATGGCAAAAATAGTGTAGGTTAGAGCAAAAAGTAGCGTACCAGCTATTAAGATGACCTTGCTAAGTCCCTTGCCATCGCCAAGGGCACCAGCTAGCCCCATAGCCAAAAAGCCAAGTACGGCACCAAGTGTATAGACCTTGTAAAGCTCGCTGCTTTCGTAACCGTACTCTTTTACTAAAACGATAGGGATCACCAAAAATGCGATGCTTGCTAGCATCTTTTGCATAAAAGAGGTGAAATTTATGATCATGTAGTCTTTTTGTAAAAACAGCTTACCAAATGGTACTTTTTCACTTTTAGCACTCACTTTTATCTCTTTTGGCACAACGGTGTAAAGAAGTACAATGCAAAGCAGGCTAAGAGTGGCACTTAGATAAAAGAGACTTGAAAGCCCATAGTCTTTGGCAAGAAGCGGCCCAAGCACCATAGAAAGTGTGAAACTAAGCCCTATAAAAGCACCCATTATCGCCATAGCTTTTGAGCGTTTTTCTTCTGTTATATAGTCACTTATCATCGCAGTTGCAACTGCTCCGATAGCACCTACGCCTTGTAAAAATCTACCAAATAGCATGGTAAAAATATCGCTTGTAAGTGCACAAATTATTGAGCCGATGATAAAAACCAAAAGTCCGATTGTTAATGTTTTTTTGCGTCCTATCCTATCCGAGAGCGCTCCAAAAGGCACTTGAAATATCATCTGTGAGATCGCATAGACGCCTACTATTAGCCCTACTAAAAACTCGTTTGCTCCGCGTAAATTTAAGGCATAAAGGCTAAGCACTGGCAAAACTATAAAAAGACCTAAAAATCTGCTTGCTATGATAAAAGATAGTGGTAAAACGCTTTTTAACATAAAATTTTCCTTATTTTTAAAAGGACTAAGTTTATCATTTTAACGCTAATTTAAATTTAAAAATTTAATCTACTTTTTTGTAAAATACGCCCAAAAATCAAGGAGCTCTTGCAATGAAGATCGTGCTTGCGACGTCAAATTTAGACAAAGTAAAAGAAATAAAAGAATTTTTAAAAGGCTATGAAATTCATGCCCTAAGCGAGGTTGTAAAGCCATTTGATATCGTTGAAGATGGCAGCACTTTTCAGCAAAATGCACTCATAAAGTCAAGAGCCGTCTTTGCAAAGCTTAAAGAGCAAGGGCTTGGGGGCGAATTTATTGCACTTAGCGATGATAGCGGCATTAGCGTGGATGCACTTGGTGGCGAGCCCGGGATCTACTCTGCGCGCTATTTTGACCTTGATGAAAATGGCAAGGTATGCGGCAAGAACGCAGATGATGCAAACAACAGAGCAAAGTTAATTAGCAAGCTAAAGGCGCTAAATTTAGAGAGCTCACCAGCTCACTACACCGCCTGTATCGCTATTAGCTCAAAATTTGGCGACTACACAACTCATGGCTTTATGTATGGCAAAGCGATAGATGAGGAGCGTGGCACAAACGGCTTTGGCTATGACGCACTTTTTATCCCAGATGGCTTTACTAAGACGCTTGGTGAGCTAGATAATGAGACGAAGCTTAAAATTTCTCACCGTTCAAAGGGACTTGAGCTTGCAAATTTTGTACTAAAAAGCCTAAAGAAAAATTTTAGTTAAGCTCCTTTAGTCCTTTGTTGGCTTGCTCTAAAAGATCTTGTGCGCGAGGGTTTTGCTCTTTGCTATTTAAAATTTCAAGCACTTTTTTGTAGTTTTGGGCAGCTTCGTCCTTTTGATTAAGCTTTGCTAGGTCGTTAGCAAGCTCTATTAACAGCTCTGATCGCACAAGCTCGTTGCCACTTAACTCTGGCGTGATATCAAGTAAATTTAGCGCTAAAAGATGATTTTCATAGGCTTTATCAAAGTCGTTTTTTAGGTAGTAGGCACTAGCGATACCTTTTATGCAGACTAACTCGTCGTGCATTGGAGCATCTGGCGCATCGTCATAAATTTTTAGAGCTTCTTGAAAATTAGCAAGCGCTTCGTCGTATCTGCCTAGCGCCTTTTGTGCCGCACCTAGGCTATGATAAGAGCGAGCTAGTAGCAGCTTGTCGCTAACGTTTGCCACAAGCTCTAGGGCTCTTTGTGAGAGCTCTAACGCCTTTTGTGGCTCTTTATTTACCATGCAAATGCTAGCGCTATTTATGAGCGAAGTGATCGCCTGCTCGGTGTTGCCCTCTTTTAAGCAGACATCAGTCGCTTGCTCGGCTAAATTTATGGCTCTCTCCAAATTTCTATCGCTTTTATAAAACTCCCTCACACTCTCTTGTATTAGCTCGTCACAGCTACTTGCAAAGAGGCAAATAGGCGCTAAAAATGGCAAAATTTTCTTCATCTTTTTACCTTTAAATTTTTGCCTTATTTTACCTTTTAAAGCGAGAAATTTATATTAACTTCGCTAAAATCACTAAAATTTAAAGGAGCCCAAATGTCAAATATCTTAATCATAGGCGCGGGCGGCGTGAGCCAAGTCGCGACCGTAAAATGTGCGATGAACTCGGACGTTTTTAGCAAGATCACCCTTGCAAGCCGCACCAAAAGCAAGTGCGACGCGATCGCTAAATTTATAAAAGACCGCCTAGGCGTGCAAATTGACACCGCCCAGATCGACGCGGACGATACCGATGCCATGGTCGCGCTCATCAAAAAAACGGGTGCCGATTTGCTTTTAAATGTGGCGCTGCCGTATCAAGACCTAACCCTCATGGACGCGTGCTCTCGCGCCGGCATCCCGTACATCGACACGGCAAACTACGAGCACCCCGACACCGCTAAATTTGAGTATAAGCTGCAGTGGGCGAAGGACGGCGAGTTTAAAGCCGCAAACACGATGGCGCTGCTAGGAAGCGGCTTTGATCCGGGCGTGACGAACGTATTTTGCGCCTACGCACAGCAAAATCTCTTTGACGAGATCCACGAGATCGACATCCTAGACTGCAACGCGGGCGATCACGGATATGCGTTTGCGACGAATTTTAATCCAGAGATAAATTTACGCGAAGTGAGCGCAAAGGGCCGCTACTGGGAGCGCGGCGAGTGGAAAGAGACCGAGCCGATGGAGATAATGTTCAAATGGGACTATCCCAAAGTAGGCGTCAAGGACAGCTACCTACTCTATCACGAGGAGCTAGAAAGCCTTGTTAAAAACATCAAAGGGCTAAAGCGAATCCGCTTTTTTATGACTTTCGGACAGAGCTACCTAACTCACATGAAATGCCTAGAAAACGTCGGTATGCTTCGTATCGACGAGGTCGAGCACAACGGCGTAAAGATCGTGCCGATACAGTTTCTAAAAACCTTGCTACCTGATCCCGCAAGCCTCGGCCCTCGCACGAAGGGCAAAACCAACATCGGCTGCGTGATACGCGGGCTCAAGGATGGCAAAGAGCGTCAAGTCTATATCTACAACGTCTGCGACCACGAGGCTTGCTACGCCGAGACGGGCGCGCAGGCGGTGAGCTACACGACGGGCGTACCTGCGATGATCGGCTCGATGATGGTCGCAAAAGGCATTTGGAGCGGAAAAGGCGTCTTTAATATGGAAAATTTCGACGCCAAGCCTTTCATGGACGAGCTAAACAGGCAGGGCTTGCCGTGGGAGATAATCGAAATGAAACCCGGCGAGAGGTATGAAGTAAAATAGCAAGGCTTGTCTCGCGAGCGCTTTTAAATGATTTCGTAAATTTCGCCCTGTGACAGACTATATGTCTAGTCTTGGGACGAAATTTACTTCAAAACATTTAAAATCATCTCACGATACTTTGCCTGAGGTCTTGTAATATTTAAATTTTAATATACTCACCTCGCTTAAAATCTTCTGCTTGCAGCTACAAGCGAAGCGAAGTAGAAATTTCGCTTCGTCTAAGCGAAAAATACTGCGCCTTGCTCTTTTTTGTTCAAATTTTTGCTAACTTAAATTTTACTTGCTCAGTCGTAAAATTTAAATCCGCCTTGAGTAAGGCAAAAAATACCGCGCTTTGCTCTACTGCATTTAAATTTCTAGTTTAAATTTTGCACCGCTTGCATTCAAATTTTGCATCAAATTTAATTTAAGCTTCCACGCCGAAAAGCTTTTAAATTTAGTTATAATCGCGCAAATTTTATCGATGCAAATTTGAGTAAATTTAAAGCTTCCAATCTCTAGTCGCGCAAACTCTGCGTCCACTCAAATAACAACAAAAGGAAAAATTTGAACTCCTCAAAAACTTCACTATCTTTTTTAGTCGTCCTAAGTGCGCTTATGGCGTGTACATCGCTATCTACGGACGTATATCTGCCCGCTATGCCTACGATGGAGCGGCAGCTGCACGGCGATGCGGAGCTCACGATAACGGGCTTTTTGATCGGCTTTGCTATCGCGCAGCTCGTCTGGGGGCCTATCAGCGATAGGACCGTGCGTAAAATCCCGCTTTTTATCGGTATGGCGCTCTTTGCGATCGGATCAGTAGGATGCGCGATGTCGGACAATATGGCTAGCGTAGTGTTCTGGCGCGTGTTTCAGGCCGTGGGCGCGTGCGTAGGACCGATGCTAAGCAGGGCGATGATTAGCGATCTTTTCGGTAGCTCGCAGGCCGCACAGATGCTCTCTACGCTAGTTATTATCATGGCGATAGCGCCGATAGCGGGTCCGTTATTGGGCGGCGCAATACTGAAATTTGGCTCTTGGCATGGGATATTTTGGCTGATGGCGCTAGCTAGCGCGATTATGTTTGCGATGATTTTTTCTCTGCCAGAGACCTTGCCGCCGCAAAAGCGCTCCACAAAGCCCATCGCATCGTCTTTTAGAAACTATCTAAGATTATTGCAAGACGCCAGATTTATGCGCTACACTCTTAGCGTGACGTTTTTTGCGTTGCCGCCTATGCCTTTATCACGGGCTCATCGTTTGTATATATCGATTATTTCGGCATTCCTAGCAAATACTACGGATTTTTATTCGGTATAAACATCGTGGGCGTCATGGCGCTAAGTTTCGTAAACAAAAAGCTGGTAAAGCGCTATGCGCTAAACCGCCTACTCATAGTCTCCACGCTCGTCGCCGCGCTTGCTGCCAGCGTGCTGTTTGCGTTTGCGTTTTTCAAAACGGGCGGCGTTCTTGGCGTGATAATCCCGATGTTTTTCGTTTTTAGCATGAACGGCATCATCGCTTCTTGCTCCAATGCCGCCGCTCTTGATAGCGTGCCGCAGGAGATGAAGGGCTCGGCCGCTACGCTCATCGGCTCGCTGCAATACGGCAGCGGTATCCTCTCATCGGCGATGCTTGCGGCGTTTTCTGCGGGTACGCCGTGGACGATGTCTTGGATAATAGCTCTGTTTGTTTGGCTAAGCGCGCTCGCGGCGTATTTTAATAAATAAATTTAGCCTTGTAAGTTTGGCTCAAATTTTGGTCAAATTCGCAAATTTTTGGTCGCAAAAGCCAAAAATCAAATTTGACGCCCGCTGGCCGAGCCAAATTTTACTTTTTCTTATTTTCGCTTTTTTGCGCGTTTAACGCCTCAAATTTCTGCTTTAAAATTTTAAAAACCTCGTGCTTTGAGAGCTCGTATTTGTCGTATATCACGGCGTCGTCATCGCCGATAGGCTGCATGAGGCCATCAGCCGCGTCGCGGTCTAGTTTGCCTCTTTTAAATCTCACGTTTAAAACGTCGATTTTGCGCTTGGCGTCTATCTCGGGGATGCCGATTTCGTCGATATCTTTAAAATAAAATTTCGCATTCTTACCGCCTTTTTGTATGAAAAATCCGTCATCTTCGATTTTTTGGTATCACAAAATAAGAAACTAGGATAAAGAGGTAATTTCGGCACAAGCTAACTTACTGGTGCCGAAATTGAAAGTTATTTTATCGCTGCCTCAAAGCCAACATCTACATCTGGATAGCTCTTTCCACCGTGAAATGGTTTGGCAGCAGCGGCAAATTTATCAAAGCTCTCATTTAGCTTCAAATCATTTACAAGATCAACTGAAAATTTTGCCATTAGCTTGCCATTTTGTACTTCATATTTTGTTTTAAAAATTTTTGAGTTGCCATTTATGCTAAGCTCAACATCCATTTCTCCGGCCTTATCGTCGCCATTTACTGCTACGATCTTGCCATCTACTGCCTTGCCATCGAAAATAATGCCAATCCTTTTATCGCGGTCAGGTAGCTTTGTGTCGATATCTTTTGGCTCTAGCTTAAATTCAAAGCTCTTTAAAAAATCAGCAAAATTTGCATTTTCTTGACTTTTAAAATTTATCGTCTTAAAAGTACCTGGTACGGCTGTTTTATTTGCTAGCTTGTAACCAGTAAATGTTACCTTTGGTTCACCTTCTACGCTAAATGCAAGAGCTGAAACTGCAAAAAATGAAGCTGCTAAAGCAACAGAAGTAAGTTTGTTCATAAAGAATCCTTTTTATAATATTGATAATAAATATCGTAAATTATATATCCACTTACTTCAAAAAAGACTTAAAAACTCTTTTTAATTAATGAATAAATTTTTAATATCTTTTTACTCTGGGTCATCGCTAAAATCGTTATCCCTAAAGATCGCATAAAAATTTATGAGCCAAAAAACAAAAGCGATTGCTATGAGTGTTGCTGGTAAATGAATGTAAAAGCCACTCCAAAAATAAGCCAAAATTCCTCTGCTAATACCAGCTAAAAGAACTAAAATAAAGGCAATTTTACTAAGGCGTAAAAACTCAAGTTCTTGTCCGCTGTGACGAAGTCCTGCGACATTAAATATAAGCATCACGCTAAAAATTACCGCATTTATCGCTATTAGGTGCATAAAATTTGTTTCAAGATGGAGCCCAAAAATACCGCTAAAGCCGATTCCCAAAAATCCAACCGCTAAAAATAGCTGCATAAAATAGTATAAAAGCACGAAACTATGCCTAAAAAGCTCTTTATAGTGCCACTCTTTAAGCTTCGCAAGTACCGCACTTCCACAAGCTATCGCAGCATAATAGACACCCATGCTTGTTTCAAAAAATATATTTAAAAGTAAAAAGGCACAAACACAGCAAATAGCGATATTTTTATAGATAAAATTTGGCACAAAAACAGCTTCATCCATACCTTTTTCTCTTTTTAGCGCTTCTTTTCCAAGCACGACACTAACGCGGTAGGAGATGAGTAAGATAGCGATTACGTGGATAAAAACTTGTAAATTTAGAAATTTTTCGTTGCCGCTTATTAGATAATAAATTTCAAAGCCTAAAATGCCAAACAAAAAGCCAAGTACGCCAAATTGATCATCGTTTTTATCTCGCCAGATCATATAAAGGCAAAGCAAAACCAAGTAAAGCCAAAAAAGAGCAATAAAGCAGTGTGCTAAAAATAGGCTAAAAAATGCCAAGATAAAGCTTATAAAAAAGAGTGAAAATAATATATAGGCGTGTATTTTTAGAGATGCTTGAAAATTTGCCCAATCAGTTAGTCCAGTTAGCAAAAATCCAGCATAAGCAAGTGCTAGAAAAAGTTGCAAAAATATAAATTTATGCAAACTCACAAAATCAGTTGGAGTAAAAAACACACTTGCACCAAGCACCGCACAGGCGGCACTCATTAAGAAAAATATCCTCATAGGATGAGTAAAAAAATTATTAATCATAATAAATTTGCCCTTTGAAATTTTCATCTATCATCTTGCTAATAAACGTAAAATCACGATCTTTGAAATCTTTGTCTATTTCAAGTTCTCTTTGTATGACTGCGCCTTTACTTGATAAGAAATAAATTCTATTTGACATCTTTACAGCCTCCATTCTATCGTGCGTGACGAGAACCACGCTCATACCTTCGCTTACTCTTTGGCTGATAATCTCAATCAAAATTTCTTTCATATCATAATCAAGTCCAGAAAAAGGCTCATCCATCAAAAGTAGATCAGGCTTTGTTACAACCGCTCTTACGAAAGCGACCCTTTGTCTCATACCGCCGCTTAGCTCACTTGGGTATTTTAAAGTGTCCTTTTGGCTTAATCCAACCTTTTTAAAAAGCTCTAAAACAGCGTTAATGTCTGGTTTATCCATAACTAAAAGTACATTTTCAAGAGCATTTTTCCATGTAAGCAGGCGATTTTCTTGAAAAAAATATGTAGTCTTTTTAAAGTTATTAAAAATTTTTCCTTTTCTAGGCTCATTTAGTCCGCTAATAAGCCGAAGTATCGTTGTCTTGCCACATCCTGATGGTCCAAAAAGCGTCACCACCTCGCCACCTTTTACATTTAGACTAAAATTCCTTACGACCTTATCTCTTAAAATTTCATACTCTACATTTTTAAGCTCAAGCATCATCTTCTCCAAGGCATCAAAGCTATTTTTAATGGCTCGATGATGAGGTATTCAAAAAGCATGATAAGAGTGATGCTTAAAAGAACATATGCCATTACCTCGGTTGTTTCAAGCATCGCCCTTGCATTTGCTATCTTTGCTCCCATGCCGTTATTTGCACCTAGTAGCTCAGCCATTATCACTATCTTTACACCCATTGCGACAGCTACGCTAATAGAGCTTATTATGTAGCTCGTAAGATGTGGGATGTAAAGGTGTCTTATCTTTTTTAAAATTCCTAGATTATAAGCGTCAAACATCTCTTTTAGCTCCTCATCTACGCTACTCATAGCAACTGCCGAGCTTGCAAAAGTAAGCGGTAAAACGGTTATAAAGATAGTAAAAACGGTGCTAAAATTTCCAAATCCAAACCAAAAAATAGCAAGTACTATCCAAATAATTGGTGGCATTGATAAAAGCAAGGTAATAACAGGCTTTAAAAAGGCTGCAAAACTTTTAAAACTACCTGCTATTAGCCCTAGAAATATACCAAAAAATGTTGCCGAGCAAACTCCGATCAGTGATCTGCAAAGCGTTATATTTATCTCGCTGTTTTTATAATCTTTTAAAATTTCACAGGCTTTTAAAAATACATCTTTTGGTGGCGGAAGCAAGAGTGGGGAGCTAAACTCGCTTCCCACTTGCCAAATGGCTAAGATCAAAAAAACTACGGCAAATCCACTAAATCCGCCCCAAAAATAGTCAATTATTTTTAAAAAGCTTGAGCGATCTTTTTTAATGCCATCGATTAGTATCATAAAAATAGACCTTTATCTGGCATCTTACCGCCTAGAAATTTTGGATTAAACTGATAAATTTCTTCAAAAAATGCCATGATCTCATTTTGTAGTTCATTTGCTTTTGTAACCGTTAAATTTGCCTTATCGAAAGCATTTGCAAGTGCTACTTCTGGAGCTGGCAAGTAGCTTGAACCTATCTTTGCTGCACTTTGTTTGTTTTCAAGTATCCATGAAAGTGCATTTTTAAGGTCACTATGAAGCGTGTCAAATAGACTTAAGTTTTTCTCGTAAAAGCCTCTTTCTACGATAATGCCAGCCATTGGGATTATCGGTTTTGTGCCAAAGCTCTCGCCCCAAATTTTTGGAAAATCAACTGAGTAATGCACGCTAACGCCTGCTTTTTTACCACGCAAAATAGTCGCTTCGCCAAGAGGTTGTGGAACTATTAAAATGTCAAAATCTTTTTGTAAAAATAAAAGCAAAGCCTCAGGTGGCGTTGCTGTATAGGTGATGTCTATCTTGTTAACGTCTATGCCTCTCTTCTTGCAAAGCGCTCTTAGGACAAGATCAGGCATGTCGCCTCGAAATGGCATGATGAGCTTTTTGCCTACAAAATCCTCTAAATTTTTGATCTTTTCATCCTTAACCATAGCGTTCATAACGCCAAGAGTCAGCAAATTTAACATCGCAAAATCAAGCCCTTGATTTCTTAAATTTGCAGCGACATTTGATGGCGACATCGTGACTTTAATATCTCCACTAGCCACGCCTGCACGCAGCTGATCTGGCGTTTTCCAGATATTTAGGCTTACATCATAAGTTTTATTTAACTCGCCTTGCAGCGCAGCAACCGCCATGATAACGCTTGGAATCGCCGGTGCGCCCCACATAGTAAAGCTCTCTTTTGCAAATAAATTTGGTGCAAATGCGCTAACGCCTAAAGCTGTGCTAAGTCCTAAAAATTTTCTTCTATCTAACATCTTTTTCTCCTTTAAAAACTGCTGTGAAAGCTAATGAAAAATGTCCTGCCAGGGGCATGAACGACTACTGGATCAAGTGCTGCTACGTGATCACCGCTAATAAATTCTGCATAATCTTTGTCAAATAAATTTGCTACGCCAAATCTTATGCCAACTTTGTTTTTAAACTCTATGCCACCATAAAGATCAAGCAAACCAAATCCTTTTGCCGCCTCTTTTTTATCGATACCTAAGCCATTTTGCTTGCTAAAATCGCCTCTAGTTTGCTTTGAAACTAGTCTTAGTGCAGTGCCTAGGTTGTAGCTACCAAAGCTTGCATAGTCTTTGTAGTCAAATGCGAAATTTGCCTCAAAAGGCCTTATTTGATAAAGCGGTCTGCCATCGGTTTTGTTTTGTCCGTAGTTGTAGTAAAGTGAGCTTTTTAAGCCAAAGTGCCTTGCAAAGCTATATTCCGTATTGAAATTTACACTATAAAGTGTTGCATCAACGTTTCTTGAGATGACAGCATTTTTATTTAGTGGCATCGCAGCTTTTGAGTGGCGTCTATCAAAAATGATCAAATTTTTAACGCTATCAGCGATGAAATGTCCTCCAAAGCTAAAAGCATCTTTGTTTTGAAGCGAGTTTAGGTATTCTTTGTAAAACTCGCTACCAAATTTAAAGCCAAGAACCGCTCTATTGTGTCTTTCTGGCTCTAAATTCGGATTTGCTATCCAGCCTTTATCGTCTGCACCATAAAGTGCATTAAAACGCTCCATATTACTTGGCAAGCGAGATAAGCTCTCAAGCTTTGCAAAGTAGCTATCCTTATCGTTTGGTGTAAATTTATATTTTAAACTTGCACTAAAAGCGTCTTTTTTGATCTTATCACTTACGTCCTCACCGTAAATTTGACGAACTAATTTGCGAGTGGTATTAGGTGCGATCGGATTTGGCACGAAAAATTTAGTGTCGATGCCATTTAATTTACTTCTTTGCTCTTCATATTTTAAGGCAAGCGAGGCTTCATTTGCTTCATTAAATTTATAAGCAAGTGTGTCAAAGAGCATAAATTTATCATTTCTGACATCAGCAAATCTGTATCCGTTAAAGATCCAGTTGTTGCCTTGCTTCATGTATCTTTTGCCGTCATGTTTATCTTTTTCAAAGCCAGCGCCTATTTGATTGTGAAAGCTTGCAAAGTCAGCGTCATATTTTAAATTTGCCTCAAATATATTTCTCTTTAAATCCACTTTCACATTTGGAGTGGCATCTCTTAGATGAAAATTATCAGCTTTTCGCTCAACTTTTTTTAGGACAAATTCAAAATTTAGCGTATTTGAAAGATCTTCTTCGCCTAATCTAATATTTAGCTTGCCAACTTTTCTTGTCGTTTTAAAGGCATCCATCGCGTGCTCTGGTTGCTTGTCTTTATCGATATTATCCCTTAAAAACGTAAGCCTAAGCTCGCTAAGCTCATTTGGCACGAAACCTAAAATAGCGCTTTGACCTTGCCTATTGTAGCCATAGTCCCATCTTTTGCCACTTCCATCTTTATAATTATTTGCTTTAGTGAAATTTGCATTTAAAACGGTGTAAAAATTTGCGCCACGATATTTAAAAAGCGATGAATTGTAAAAACTTTTGCCATACATTCCAGCTGAGATATGAAACATATCAGCTGAGTTGTCAAGCAAATTTGTAACAAATGGATATTCGCTTCTTTGAGTGCGGTCAAATTGATTTTCCACAAAGGCGCTTTGTGCAACGTTTGGCGTGATGACTGGCGGCGGAGCAAATTCTCTAATAGGCTTTATAATGTCTAAATTTGCTTCATTTGCTAGAAGCAGTGATGAAAGAACTGCTAGGCTTAAAATGGGTCTCATGTAAACTCCTTTTAAAGATATAATTATGATTTCTTTTATCAGAATTGTAGTAGCAAAACCCTTTATAAAAGTTGATGTAAGTCATCCTTTAAATTTTTAATCCATATTTACGAACTTAGTGTAGATAAAATGCTTAATTTTATTTTTGTAAGAGTAGCTAAACGGAGTAAATTTAATGTGAAAAATGTATAAAATTTTGATAATTGTTATATAAAATTTTAAATCATAGGTCGATTTAATTAGGCTCTAAAATTATTAAGCCTATCTCTTAGCTCTTTTGAAATGGTAAATTTCGAGAGTTCATATTTATCAAAAATGATGATCAAATCATTACCTAGTGGTTGCACTAATCCAAAGCAAGCATCTCTATCAAGACGGTTTTTCTTAAATTTTACGCTCAAAGTCTCAACTTTTTTCTTATCGCCAAAGCTTTTAATGGCGATTTCGTTGATATCCTTAAAGTAAAATTTGATGCTTTTTGAGCCTTTAGTGATGATAAATCCATCATCTTCAATACTTAAAAAGTTGTTTTGAAAAATTTTTCTAACACAAAAGAATACTGAGAGAGCGCCAATGATGATGCCAAAGAGAGACGCTGTGCCAAGAGCTAGATAAAAGTAGCCAATGATGCTAAATATAAAAAGTCCAAACCCAAAGACTAGCGCCCAAAATACATCTTTTTTACTCTCTTTTGTTATCATCAT
This sequence comes from Campylobacter concisus, assembly GCF_003049705.1. NCBI lineage: Bacteria > Pseudomonadati > Campylobacterota > Epsilonproteobacteria > Campylobacterales > Campylobacteraceae > Campylobacter > Campylobacter concisus. The sequence goes on along the minus strand of NZ_PIRF01000005.1, from coordinate 59,405 downwards.
TTTTCCTTTTAAGCTAGAATTCCAGCACCATTTATCGCTTGGCTGCGCTCTTTTGCATAAATTCTCTCGCCATTTATCACGTCATATTTCCAGATCGGTGCATTTGCCTTAAAGTCCTCGACAAATTCGTTTATGAGCCTTAGCGCGACCTTTCTTTGAGGGCTCACAACGCCTGCAACATAAGAGCTCGTATGCACGGCCACATCGCCTTTTGAGTGAGCAAAGAGTACGTAGGCATTTTCTTTTTTGGCTCGCTCTTCCCAGGCATCTAGCCATTTTTTAAGGATCGGCTCATAGATATCAAAGCTAAGCGCCGAAATACCACCTTCTTCTCTTACGATTCCAACAAAAGTGATGAGCGCGCCGCAGTTTTTATCCTTAAAGCGTTCATACCACTCGTTTGTGATGCTTTGAACGTCCAAGCTTCCATTATAAATTTGCATCTTAGCCCCCACAAACTGGCGGTAATATAGAAATTTTATCTCCTTCTTTTAGAGCAAAATTTATATCGCTTACGATCTCGTCATTTACGGCAACCGCACAGATATTTAGCCATTTTTTAAGCTCTTCTTTCTCGCTTAAAGCTACTTTTACTTCGCCTAAATTTTTCGCTTCTATTTTTATATTCTCAAGTCCGATGGGCCCAAGAAATTCGATCTCTATCACATTTTATCCTTTGAAATTTTTGCTGATTTTACTTAAAAATAAATTTAGATATACTTATTTAAAAATTTAAAAAGCGAGTAAAAATGAACGAAATTTTAAAGAGCATAAAAACCCCAGCCTACGTCTGCGAAGAGGCAAAAGTACGTAAAAATTTAGAGCTTTTAAAATATGTCAAAGAGCAAAGCGGAGCTAAAATTTTAGTCGCACTTAAGGGCTTTGCATTTAGCGGAGTGATGGATATGGTTGGCTCTTATCTTGACGGTGCGACTTGCAGTGGGCTTCATGAGGCAAAATTTGCAAGTGAATACGTAAAAGGCGAGATCCACACGTATAGTCCAGCCTTTAAAGATGAGGACTTTGATGAAATTTTAAAAATTTCAAAGCACATCACATTTAACTCTTTTGCTCAGTGGCAAAAATTCAAGGGTATTGCCCTGCAAAATGGCATCATCTGCGGCCTGCGGGTCAATCCAGAGGTCTCGCTAGCCCCAACTGACAGCTATAATCCATGCGGCAAATTTAGCAGGCTTGGCATTATAAGGGCAAATTTTAAGCCCGAGCTTCTTGATGGTATTAGTGGGCTTCATTTTCACGCACTTTGCGAGGAGAGTGCAAGTAGCTTGCAGATCGTACTGGAAGCATTTGAAGAGAAATTTGGCGAGTTTATCCCAAAGATGAAATGGATAAATATGGGCGGCGGTCACCACATCACGAGGGCTGATTATGACGTGGAGCTGCTTATAAATATCATTAGACGCTTCCGCGAGAAATATGGCGTAGAGGTCTATTTGGAGCCTGGCGAGGCCGTTGGCTGGCAGACTGGCTTTTTGATAAGTAGCGTGCTTGACATCGTGCATAATGAAAAAGCCATCGCCATCCTTGACACCTCGGCCGAGGCGCATATGCCTGATACCGTGCTCATGCCTTACCGCCCAGCTGTTAGAGGTGAGAGTGAAAATGGCAAATTTGCTTATAGATTTGGCGGCAATACCTGCCTAGCTGGCGATATAGTAGGGCTTGAAGCGGGCGATGCGGAGTATAAATTTGATAGCGAGCTAAAAATCGGCGACCGAGTCATCTTTGAAGATCAAATTCACTACACTATCGTAAAAAATACGACATTTAACGGCATAAAACTGCCTGATTTAGTGCTTTTAAAAGAAGATGGCGATATAAAGATGATTAGGGAGCTTGACTATGAAGAGTATAGGCGTAGAAACTAATAGCTGGTGTTGCGGCTAGTTTCTGGCTGCTAAATACTAAAAGCTCATTTGTATTTATATCTATAAATTTTTACAGATTAGTATCCATAAATTTTGGCAAATTTATCTATCTTTGCACTCTTTTGCAAGTTGTATTTGGTTTTATTTGCGATACTTTGAGCTAATTCTTTACCGAAATGATCACTGATAAAGCCAAGGGCCATATCCATGCCAGCAGCCACGCCTGAAGCTGTGTAAAATTTATCATCTTTTATCACTTGGCATGCTCTTGTTACTCTACTGCCTCGCCTTATCCTTTCATCGACTCAAGAGATCTTTTATTTGAGGTAGCCTTTAAGCCGTCAAGCACTCCAGTGCGAGCTAGCAAGGCTGAGCCAGTGCAGACACTAAGGCAAAAATTTGAAGCCAGAATATACTTTTTAAGATACGATATAAACTTGTTGCCATTAGATCAAGCGCCTCATAATCATTAAAAAGATAAAAGAGGTTCATTTCTCTGTCTTTTGGATAGAAATTTTTAAAATTATTGGTGTTCTCGTTTAAATTTTAAAAGCAAAATCTGAAATAATTTTTAACTATAAAATAGAATGAATTTAGATTTAATATTCTTATAAAAATTAACAAAGCTTAAATATTCTTTATAAAATTTTTAGTAATCTTTTTTGCTAAGGTTTGCTTGTGATTAGCTCTGATATAATAGCGACCAAAATAGCGTAGCTATGCGATTTAACGTATTTAACCAATACTTAAATTGTTTAAGCTCAAACTCATAAAGGACTACAATGACGAGAATTCTTACTCTGCTTTTTACATTATTTGTAACAGCAATGGCAACTCAAGGACCAACTGGCGTCAATCAATATAATAGTGCTATTTGGGCGGCTGAAAGGATAGAAAATATCAAGCCATACGAACAAGGTTTGGGGCCGATATTTACTTTTATCCAAGGTAATGACTACTTTGCAATAGCAGCACTTTCTATCATTTTGGCTGTTATTGGAGCATTTGCATTACACTTTTTAATCATTGGACCAAAACATTTTAGTCATGATGGTAAAAAGGTGTTTGCTTTTTCATTGATCATACGTATAGCTCATGGTTTGGCAGCGATCTCATGGATCATTTTAGTGCCAACTGGTATCATCATTATGTGGGGTGCAGAGCTTGGCGGTGGAACATTTGTGCGTTTCTGTAGATACTTGCACGATACAGCAACTGTGATCTTTGCTGTTTCTGTGCTTCCTATGTTATTTACCTGGACAAAGAGAATGCTTCCGGCAATTTATGATATCAGATGGATGATGATAGTTGGTGGCTATTTATCAAAGAAAAAGAGACCTGTTCCAGCTGGCAAATTTAATGCTGGTCAAAAAGCATGGTACTGGATCGCTATCCCTGGTGGTATCGTTATGATAATTACTGGCGCGATTATGTATTTTACGGACTTCAAAGAGCCAGCGGTTGCTTCTTGGTTTGGTCTTACACAAATTGATCTTTTAAGATACAGCGTAATTATCCATAACTGTCTTGGCATTGCATGTGCAGTATTTTTCTTAGTTCATATTTATATGGCAGCTATTGCTATTCATGGTGCTATTTGGTCGATGATTACTGGATATAAAGAGGAAGAAGAAGTTTATGTTCTTCATCACTACTGGTATCAAGAGCTCGTTAGAGAGAATAAAATTCCAGTATCTGATTATGAAAAGTCTTATACAAATTTAAAATAATTAACTTTACTTTGATCTTGCTAGTAAGCGGGGTCAAAGCTCTCTTTTATCTCAAATTTATACATTAAAATTTTTAAAATAATTAATATTTTTTTGGCTATAATCCAAACTAGTTTCAAGGTTTGAAATACTAATTGCAAAAGGAAAAATCATGACAACAATTGATTGTAGAAATTTAGAGTGTCCAAAACCAGTCATAATGACAAAAAATGCACTTGATGGCTTAAGTGAAGGTGAAAGCTTAGAAATTTTGGTAAATGCACTAGCCCCAAAAGAAAATATTTCAAGATTTTTAAAAAATCAAAATATAGAATTTAGCCTAGAAAGCAATGGCAACGAGACTAAGATTTTAGCTACAAAAGGCAAAAATGCGCTTGAGCTTACAAATTTTGATGAGTTTGTCTGCGACATAACACCAAAAAATAATAAAGTACTCTATCTGAATGAAGAGCGCGCGGGAAGTGGCGAAGTGGGAATAAATTTACTATCAAAATTCCTAGGAGCATTTCTTCAAGTCGAGAAAAAGCCAAAGATAATAATCTGCGTAAATAACGCTGTAAAGATGACTACAAATCGCTCACACCCAAGCTTTAAGCCGCTTAAAGATCTTGAAGCTGCTGGTGTTAAAATTTTAAGCTGCGGAAGCTGCTTGGAGGCTTATAAGCTAGTAAGCGATCTTGCGATTGGCGAAATTTCAAATGCTTATGAGATTATCGACATACTCTCAACTCACGAGCAAATCAAACTATGATCTATCACGACAAAAAGCTTACGCAGTTCGTTAGAGCCGCTGGTTGAGCTGCTAAGCTTGACCCGTCGGGTCTAAACAAAACGATTAGTAGTTTAAATTTATCTCATCCAAATCTGCTCTCAAGCACCAATTCTAATGAGGATGCGAGTGTCTTTAAAATTTCAAGTGATCTTGCACTTGTTCAAACGCTTGACTTTATAACGCCTGTGGTAAATGATCCTTTTATTTACGGTCAAATCGCTGCTGCAAATAGCCTAAGCGATGTCTTTGCAATGGGTGGTGAGGTAATAAATGCTCTAAATATCGTAGGCTTTGATAGCTGCAACTTGGCACCTGAAATTTTAGGCGAAATTTTACAAGGTGGAGCCGATAAAGTAAAAGAGTGTGGCGGTATAATCGTTGGTGGGCATACGATCGAGACACAGCAGATGTATTATGGGCTTAGCGTCACTGGAAGGGTGCATCCTGATAAATTTTGGGCAAATAATACAGCCATAAATGGCAATGTTTTGATACTTACAAAGCCCCTTGGAAGCGGTATTTTAAGTACAGCAATAAAGGCTGATTTATTAAGCATGGAGCAGATAAAAGAGGCTGCAACTATCATGGCACAGCTAAATTTTTATGCATTAAAAGCACTTGATGGCATCAAAGTCTATGCGGCCACTGATGTGACTGGATTTGGCTTTTTGGGGCATTTAAGCGAAATGCTAAATGAAAAGATCAGTTTTGAAATTTATGAAAAAAATGTGCCAATCATCACAAGTGCAAAAGAATTTGCCAATATGGGTATCATTCCAGAGGGGAGCTATAAAAACCGCGAATTTGCAAAGCATCTTGTGGACAAGGAAGCTGACATTTTGCTATTTGATGCACAGACTTCTGGTGGACTTTTGCTCGCAGTTGGTGAAAAGGACGCGATGCTCGCAGTAAAACGCTTAAAAGAAGTAGGTTATGAAAGCTCGGCTATTGTTGGCTCTGCGGTGCCAAAGAGCGAGTTTGGTATATTTTTAAAATAAATTTTTAAAAATAGCGTGCTATCTCATTGCGTTAGAAAAATCTTTTAATTTACCTAACCGCCCTATAATGTCAAAAATTTATAAAGGAGAGATAATGAACTATCTTGAAATTTTAAAATTTCGTCATGCTTGCAAAATTTTTGATGAGAGCAAAAAGATCAGCGCTGGCGAGTTTGATTTTATACTAGAAGCTGGCAGGTTAAGCCCAAGCTCAACTGGCCTTGAGCAGTGGGACTTTTTGGTCGTGCAAAATAAGGAGCTTAGAGAGAAAATAAAAGCCGTTTCGTGGAACCAAGCGCAAATCACATCTTGCTCGCATTTAGTTGTCGTTTTAGCTAAGATCAAAGAGGTAAAATTTGGAAGCGCATACGTTAATAAAATGATCGCTAGAAATACTAACAAAGATCCTGAAGCCATTGCTTCAAGGCAAAAATTTTATCATGACTTTTTGCTAGCAAATTTTAAAAATGATGATGAGCTAACATTTCAGTGGTCACATGAACAATGCATGATAATCGCCACAAATATGATGAATGCAGCTGCAAGTTTGGGCATTGATAGTTGCCCGATAGAAGGCTTTGACAGACACGCTTTAAATGAACTTTTGGGGCTTGATGAGAGCTTTCAAAGAGTTGCTATTATGGTGCCATTTGGCTACCGCCTAAATCCACAACCAAAAAAACTTCGCAGAGAAATTTCTGATATCGTTACTTGGATTTATTAAGATATTTGAGCCAAATTTTAAATAAATTTTTGGCTCAATTTTAAATAAATCAATAAATTCTAAATAAATACTTACCTTTATAAACCCAAATCAAGTAAAAATGGGATAAAATCAGAGCCAAAACCTAAACTAACGAGGTGTCTATCGTGCTTGATAAACAAAAAACCAGCCTTCAAATAGTAAAAATGTTTTACACAAAGGCTATTTTACTTTTACTCTCATTTATATTTTTAGCATTATTTGTAGTTTGTGCCGGTACGAACGATATAAAATATGATCTTAGCTCAACTAATTCAAATATAAAATCATCAATCTCAAATAGCTTTTTTATAATAAAAAATGATCTATTTTTAAAGTCAAAAATGGTTGAAGCAGGTCTTAGTGATATACTATTTGATAAAAATTCAACAAAAAACGATCTTTATATAGCTTTTTATGTTTTTGATAAAAATAGAAATTTAATCTATTTAAAGAGATTTTTAGGTGCTGATGACATAGCCGAAAAGGATCTATCTCGGCTTAGGTTAAACGAGACAGATGCTGGAAAATTTACAGTATCGGATCGAGTTTATAAAAACAGTCGTTTTAGAGACATTTATGCATCTTATGGACTAAAAAATGGAGGCAGTATTTTAGTTCAAATTGATATAAAATTTTTGCAAAACTACACTAATGTAGGTTACGATGATAAAAGCAAAACTTATGCTTATCTGGTAGATAAATATGGAAATTTATCAAGAGATGAGTTTTATAAAAAATTTGATGAATCGATGTTTTTGCCTTATGTGAGTCTTGGCGATGAGTTTAAAGAGGATAAAATAATATTTTCTTTAAGCCATATGGGCTTTTATCTCATAAGCTATATGCCAGAGTATAAAATTTTTGTTATTACCGCTTCAACGAAGCATTTTCATATCTTTATGCAGTTTGTGTTATTTTGGCTATCGATCTTTTGTTTTATATCTTCTTTAATATTATGGGTTAGAGATGTAAAATTTATAAAAAATAGAATAATGCCAGCTTTAAAAGAGGTAAGAGATACTTTGGATGGCGATGAATACGAGATAAGACGAAGCCTTAATGTAGCAGAATTTGAAGATATAAAAAATGGAATAAACAAGCTAAAGATAGAAACCAAAAAAGCAACTGACGGACTAGAAGAATACAAAAGTAGATTTGGCTATATTTTTGAGCAAAGCTTTTTGAAAATAGTAGTTTATGATGCTTATAGCGGCGATATTATTGATGCTAGTAATGCATTTTTATCTTCTGTTGGCTACACAAAAGATGAGATTATAGAGCTAAATTTAAATGATTTAATAGATGACGATTTTGCATTGTTTATGCAAATGAAACAAGATGCTCAAAATAGCGATATGAGTTTTAAAATCAAGCTAAAAACAAAAGATGGCGGCACTAAAGAGGGATTTTTACAAGAGTCGCAGATTGAACTAAGAGATTCTAGGCTAAATTTTATGCTTATACACGAGCTTGACGATGGAAAATTTACGAAAAAGGATAACGAAGCAATAAATGATTATTCGTTTTTATCGCCAAATGTAATAGCAGAAGCATTAAGTAGCGATCCATTTTCTATCGTAAGAAGTACGCAAAATATCGATAGTGTCTTTAAAGTCCCACAAGATAAGAAGCTTATAAATTTAAAAAATCTAATAAGTCCTGAAAGTTTAGATGAGTTTGCTGTAAATGTTTCTAATGAATCTAAAAAATTCTTTGAAAAAGGTAGCAAAAATAGCGAGATAAATCTCGTAGCCAATATGCAAACAAATGAAAACAACAAAACACCATTTAAGATAAAAGTAAAATTTATAGATAATGGTGCTGATAAAGAGCGAAAGATCATCTACTTTTTTAATGACTTAAGTGATATAGCGAAGTTGCAAGAAAAATATGATGCTGAATTAAAATATTTTCAAAGCATACTTTGGGCAAGCCAAGCGCTTGTCTTTTCATGGGATAAAAAAAGCGATACCCTTTATATCCCAAATGCTATCGCCAAGTCGCTCGGATATGCATTAAATGGGGATATGAGTATAAATTTTGAACGTGCAAAAACTATATTTGTAGATGAATTTGTAAGCTTTAAGGACTTTTTTGACCTTATAAAAAAAGGTGAAGTATATGATGGCGAAGTGCGTTTTTATAGGGCTGATAAAGAGATTATTTATGTAAGGATTAGAGCAAAAGCAATAGCTTTTTATGATGGTGAAGTAAGCGTCATAAAGGGCACAATGCAAGATCTTAGTGTGCAAAATAGCTTTTTTTCTTATCAAGACCTTTTAGCAAAAATTTTCTCATACGCAAAAGAGCAAATTATTATGCTTGATGATGAGTTTAGGATCATAGATGCTAATGACGCTTTTTTCGATACGCTTGACATTTCTAGAGATAAAAATTTTATAGAGAAAATTTACTCAAAAGATATAATAAATTTTAAAAACGGACTAAAAGATATTAAAGATGAAATTTTAAATTCAATTAAAATAACTGGCTTTTGGCAAGGTCTTATTCATGATATTCGAAGCAAAAATAGACTCGAAGTCATAAGTATAAGCAAGCTTTTAAACACGTTTGGCGATCAAGAGGGATATATTTTGTTAGCTTCAAGCGCAAATGATGACTGCTACAATAAAGAGTATCTCGAATTTATCGCGTATCACGATACGCTGACTGGGCTGCCAAATAGATTTTTACTTTTTAATAAGCTAGAAAATCTGCTAAAACAAGCGAAAAAAAGCTTAAAAATAGCAGCTTTTTATGTTGATTTTGATAATTTTAAATCGATAAATGACGGATATGGACATCAAGTAGGTGATAAAATCCTAATAGAAATTTCAAAAAAAATAGATGAAATTTTTCCAAAACAAGGAATATTTGCAAGAATAGGCGGAGACGAGTTTATAGGCGCTATGCCTTATGAAAATTTGGGAGAAATTTACGAAACTGCTGAAAACATCTTAAGAGTGGGTCAGAGTAAAATTTCTATTGATGATGATGAAAAAAAACTTAGCGTAAGTATTGGTATTAGCTTAAGTAGCGATGCACTTAGTGTTGATGATCTAATCGAAAGAGCAGATTGGGCCATGTATCAAGCAAAGCTTAATGGAAAAAATAAATATTATGTATTTAATTCGAAAAAAGATACTTACTTTAAAAATGAATATAGAGATGACTCAAAGATCATTGAAGCTATCGATGCTGGCGAGATGTTCTTGCTTTATCAGCCTGAGATTGATATAAAAAGCGGGGAAGTTAGCAGTTTTGAGGCATTTATTAGATGGAAAAATGGCGATAAGATATTAAGGCCATCAGACTTCTTACCGCTTGCAAAAGGCTCAAAAGCAGTTGTTGCTATCGCATTATTTACACTAAAAGATGCTTTAAAAGCTAGGGCTGTGTGGCTAAAAGAGGGGATAAATGCAAAAGTTAGAGTAAATTTATGCATTAAAAAGCTAATGACATCTGAGTTTTTTGAGAAATTTAAAAAGCTTTTAGAAGATGAGCAGCTAGACGCTAATGGGCTAATCATAGATATCGTTGACTCTGCAAGTGGCGTAAATTTAGATGATGTTGTTAGATATATCGATGCTTATAAGGAGCTAGGCGTTAGCTTTTCGCTTGATGATTTTGCATCTTATTCGGGCTCAGTAGAAGCGTTAGGTATGTTAAAAACAAATAGATTTAATATAGATAAAAGATTTTGCAAACAAATTTTTGATTCAGTAGAAGCGCTAAAGACCATACGCATGATAAAGTATGTATCAGATACATTTGATTTTGATGTCATGATAAAAAATTTAGAAGATAAAAGCATGCTTGAAATTTTTGTCGGGTTTGGCTTTAGTAGATTTCAAGGACGGCTTTTTGCGCCAGAGCTTAGCCTGGATGATGTGCTCAAATTTAAATTCACCCTATCATCTCCGCTAAATGTAAGAAATTTTCAAGATGATGAGAACTACAATATGCTTTGCAAAATAGTAGGTGCAAAAGAGCTTATGATTCGTTTGATAAATTTACTTAAATGCGATGAAAAAGTAAGCGAAAAATTAAAAATCGAAATAGCAAATCAAGTAGATGATATCAGAACAATAGATAAAAAATTAGCTGAAATTTTAGATACGATCCTTGTAAAAATAGACAAAGAGAACGTAATAAATTTAGCTAATGAGGCAATTTTATTATGTGACAATGATCTAAATTTGAGTGGAGCGAATAAATAATGAATGAAAATGCTTTAAATGTTTATGAGCATGAAATCCCAAATGGAAGCAAGCTATACTTTGCCAGTAGCGCAAAGCTAAAGAGGCAGATCGAGCAAAAAGCTAGTGAAATTTTAGAAAATGAAGGCTTTAGCGAGATCGTAACGCCATTTTTCTCATATCACCAGCATTTAAGTGTAGATGCTACAAATCTTTTACGTTTTAGCGATAGCCTAAATCACGAAATAAGTCTAAGAGCTGATAGTACGGTAGATACTGTAAGGATCGTGCTTAGAAGACTAAAAGCAAACGAATCAAAAAGATGGTTTTATATCCAACCAGTCTTTCGCTATCCAAGCCAAGAAATTTATCAAATCGGAGCCGAGCTAATCGGTGAAAATGATGTTTTAAAAAGCATAAATATCGTAGCAAAGCTTCTTAATGAGCTAAAAATGGATACATTTTTGCAAGTGAGCAATATACAAATTCCAAGGGTAATTTGTGAAATTTTAAGTGTACCTATTGAAATTTTTGAAAATGGACAAATGGAAAAAATTTTATCTCAAAATGTTCCATGGCTAAGTGCTCTTGCTCTTTTAAAGTCAGTTGATGAGTTGGATGAAGTGATTAAAATTTCTCCAAGCAAGCTAAAAGAACCGCTTGAAAATTTGAGAAATTTAGCCAGTGCTTTAGAATATAAAAATTTAAGAATAGTTCCGCTATATTACTCGAAAATGAGATATTACGATAGTTTATTTTTTAGATTTTTAAGAAATAATAGCATAATAGCAAGTGGCGGCAGCTACGAAATAGACGGAAAAATAAATAGTGGTTTTGCTGTTTATACAGATGCATTGATAGAAGAAAAAATTAATTTAAGGAAGTAAGAATGAGAAAGGCTGATTTAGTAGTTGGAGTTCAATGGGGTGATGAGGGTAAAGGCAAGATAGTTGATATGCTAGGACTAAACTATGACATGATCTGTCGCTCACAGGGCGGCCATAATGCCGGCCATACTATCTGGGTTGATGGTGTTAGATACGCGCTTCACCTTGTTCCAAGCGGAATTTTGCATAAAAATATCATAAACATCATTGGCAATGGCGTTGTTGTTTGCCCAGAAGTATTAATCACTGAAATGGCTCAGTTTGAAAATTTGGAAGGAAGACTTTATATTAGTGATAAAGCACATTTAAATCTAAGCTACCATAGTCAAATCGATCAAGCAAAGGAGAGACTAAAGGGCGAAAAGGCTATCGGTACGACTGGCAAAGGCATAGGACCAACTTATGCTGATAAAATAAGTAGAAGTGGCCACAGAGTAGGCGAGTTACTTGAGCCAGAGCGTTTGTGCGATGCTTTGATGCATGATTTTGAGACAAACAAATGCGTATTTGACGCACTTGGTGTAAAAATTCCCAATGAGAATGAATTACTTGAAGAGCTAAAAAGATATAAAGAGGTTTTAGCTCCATTTATCGCAAATACTACAAACCTAGTGTGGAAGGCACTTGATGAAAATAAAAAGGTATTACTTGAAGGCGCTCAGGGTACGCTTTTAGATATCGACCATGGCACATATCCATACGTAACTAGCTCAAATACCATAAGTGCAGGTGCTTGCACAGGTCTTGGACTAAATCCAAAAGAAATCGGTGAAGTAATAGGCGTCATAAAGGCATATACAACTCGTGTTGGCTTTGGCCCTTTCCCAACAGAAGATAAAGGTACGAGTGGCGATAAGATGTGTGATATCGGTAAGGAATTTGGCACAACAACAGGCCGCCGCAGACGTTGTGGCTGGTTTGATGCTGTGAGTGTAAAATATGCTTCAAGACTCGATGGTGTCGATACTTATGCGCTTATGAAGCTTGATGTACTTGATGGATTTGAAGTGGTAAAAATTTGCAAAGCTTATCAATATAATGGTGAAACTATTGATTATATGCCAACAGATCTTGAAAATGCAACTCCTATTTACGAGGAACTTGCAGGCTGGGATAGCGTAAAAGGCATAAGCAAATATGAAGATCTGCCAGCAAATGCAAGAGCCTATATCGAGCGAATAGAAGAGCTAACTGGCGTAAAGATCGGCTACATCTCAACAAGCCCTGAAAGAAGCGATACGATCATTAGATGAAAAGCAAATTTACCTCTATCGTCCGTGTAAAAAAACAAGAGATGGATAAGGTAGAGGCAAAGCTTGCCGTTGCTAGGCTTAATGTAAGAAATTTTGAAGAAAATTTAGTACATTTAAGAGCAAGGCTTGAGGAGTTTTGCTTGCCAAAAAGTGGCAATATAAGCGAGTTAAAGGAAAATTTAGAGTTTATAAAGATAGCAAGGCAAGAGTTAAATGCCTGCAAAGAGAGCCTTGAGATAGCTAAAAAAGAGGTTTCGCATTACGAACATAAATATAAAAATGCAAATTTAGAGTACGAAAAGATGAAATATCTAGAAAAAGAAGAGTTTAAAAAAGAGATAAAACGCATACAAAAGGCCGAAGCACTTGCGCTTGATGAGTTTGCGGTGATGAAATTTACAACTAAGAGCGAGTTTTGATGAGAGCGGTTTTATTACTCTTAACTATTTTAAATTTTGCATTTTGTTTTGAAGTACCAGTTGACTGTACGCAAATTTTTGAAGCTAGAAAAGAAGAAATTTCAAAGGAACTTGAGATCATAGACGAGCAGCGCCAAGCTTTAGAGGTATTTCGTGCAAGCTCAGCAGCAGCCTATGAAGAAAATAATAAAAAGCTTGCCAAAAAAGAAGCTGATATAAATGCGACAATGAAAGTAATCGAGCAAAAACGCAAAGAGATCGATGAAGCGATCGCTAAAAATGAGAAAATTTTAAAAGAACTTCGCACAATGACTAGCGATAAAGTCAATGAGTCATATTCTAAGATGAAAGATGGCGCGGCAGCTGAGGTTCTCTCTAAAATGCCTAGATCAAACGCAGCCACCATACTTTATGCTCTTGATGCCAAAAAGATATCTACTATCATGGCAAAAATGGATCCAAAAGTAGCATCCGAGATCACCACTTTGCTTCAAAAAGGGCCACCATTTGCTGATGAAAAAGGCGATATGCCAACCCCAGCTGGTAGCATAAATATTCAGTAATAAATTTTTGCACAAGCAAGCAAAATTTTAAAAAATTTAGACACCAAAATATAAAGCTCTATGCTTATAAATTTTTAATTTTAAGCTCGCCTAACTTTAGCTTGCATACTTTTGTGGTAGCTATTTCTTGACCAAACTTGCTACGACTCCAACTCCAAGGATGACTAGAATGATAAAAAGGCTAATTTGTGCAGAAATTTCAAATCCGTTATGAAAGATATGAGCAGTCGCATTTACAGCTAGCTTTGCTACGATAAAAAATAAAAGCACGATCACAGAAATTTCTAAATACTTTAAAAAATTTTTGAGTGCTTCAAGCACAAAATAAAGCGTTCTTAGCCCAAGTATCGCAAATATCATCGCTGAATAAACAATCACAGGATCTTTGCTCACAGCAATGACAGCTGGAACGCTATCAAAAGCAAATATCACATCGCTTAGCTCAATCACGCAAAGACACAAGAATAATGGTGTTGCTATCCAAGTGGCTTTTAGCCTTAAAATTTGATCGTTAAGTGTAGTTTTTTGACTATCTGAAATTTGCTTAGAAATTTCGCTAAATTTAACAAAAAAACTGTGTCCAAAAAGCTGTGGTAAAACCGGAAAGAAGCGGTAAACTGCCCTATAAGCTATGTGGTTTGAATAATCTTTTATATCCTCATCGCACTTATCTTTTTTTATCATCATTACGGCACTATATGCGACTATTGCTGCAAATATTAGCTCCATCCAAGGCGAGATGGCAAAAAGCATCGTACCTACGGCTACAAAGATGAGCCTAAATATCATAGCTCCTATAACGCCAAAATAAAGCACTCTGTGGCGATAAATTTCAGGTATATTAAACCATGAAAAAATCGCCATCATCACAAAAAGATTATCTACCGAGAGCGACTTTTCTAGCGCATATCCTGCAAAATAAAGACTTGCTATCTCACTGCCTCGCTCAAAATATAAATATATACCAAAAAGTACCGAAGCTCCTATCCAAAAGATAGACCAAATGCCAGCTTGTTTTAGTGAAATTTTCTCATCATGTTTATGAGCAAAAAGATCTATTCCAAAGGCAAGCGATACCATTATAAGAAAAACTATAATTGTTTGAATTTCTGACATGTTCAACTTTTATCCTTAAAATTTTTAACAAGGCATCATCAATACTTCTACTATCTCGCCTTTTTTGAGAAATTCTTTATCCATTGGGATCATTAAAAGTGCGGCTTTGTTTGTTAAATTATTTACGATCGCTGAACTGCCAAGCTTTTTACCATTTAGATTTACAAAATTTTTTCCTTCACGATTTTCTAAATTTACAGCCGTAAATTCTAAAAATGGTGAGCGTTTTTTATAGTCTTCGTCCATTATCGCCGTGATCTTTGGCTCATTATTGCCTAGCCATAAATTTATCAAAACTCTAACATAAAGCACGCACATAACCATCGCCGAGTACGGAAATCCTGGCAGTGCAAAGATATATTTATCGCCTGACTTTGCTACTCTAATGTGGCGGCCTGGCTTGATAGCAGCGCCCTCAATAATGAGGCTAAAATTTTCATTTAAAGCGCCTTTTACAAAGTCATAGTCCCCCATACTTATGCCACCAGTCGTCACTAATATATCAGCTGATTTTAGTGCGTTTATGATCGCTTTTTCGACAAGCTCAGCCTTATCTCTTACGATCTCACAAAGGATCGGCTCTGCGCCCATTTTGCGTATCTGCATAGCGATACCTACGTGATTTGAGCTGTGAATTTGTGCTGTATTTTCTAATGGCTCGCCAAGGTCTTTTATCTCGCTGCCAGTCGCTAGTATCGCCACTCTTGGGCGTATGAAAACGCTTACATGAAAGACACCAAGCTCAGCAAGAAGTGCTATCTCGGAGTAGGTTAGACGAGTACCTTTTTTGATCAAAATTTCGCCTTTTTTGTAGCTCTCGCCCACTTCGCGCACAGCAAAACCCTTTGGCACGCTCTTTTTGATGAGTATTTTTGATCCAACAACCTCGACATTTTCTACCGGCACAAGAGTATCAGTGCCTTCGCTCATCAGTGAGCCAGTGAAAGTTTTTACACATTTACTACCCTCTATAACCAGTCCTTTGTCGCTTCCAGCAGGCAGGTCTGTGATGAGCTCAAGCTCGCTTAGGCCATCTTTAAAGGCAAAAGCGTAGCCGTCCATCGCTGAAACCGGCTTTGCTGGGTAATTTTCGGCGGCTGTCACGTCGTAGGCGATATTTCTATCAAGTGCATCTGTGATGGCTACTTTTTCGACCTTTTCCCACGCATTGATTGTATCTTTTAGAATTTTTAGGCTATCTGCGTAACTCATAAAATCTTTCATTTTTATCCTTTTTATGAAATTTTTGCATATTTTATCTACTTTGCTCTTAAAAAAATTAATCTTTGTTTTATTTAATGATTATTAAAATGTCGTTTAAGAAATCAGTTTGATTTTACCCTATACACAGGAATATTCATGAATAAAACAGTGCTTTACATCATTGCAGGTGCAAGCCTTGGCATTCTTGGCCCAGTGCTTGTTTATTTTGGCAACCCAGCAAACATGGGCGTTTGTGCGGCTTGCTTTTTAAGGGATAGCGTAGGTGCTCTTGGCTTTCATCAAGCCAAAGTGGTACAGTATCTAAGGCCTGAAATTTTAGGGCTTATCATCGGAGGCTTTTTAGCAAGCATGCTTTGGAGTAGAAATTTCACTCCAGTATCTGGCAGTGCAGCATTTTCTAGATTTTTCCTAGGTATGTTTGCTATGATTGGTTGCCTTATCTTTTTGGGTTGCCCATGGAGAGCGTTTTTGCGCCTTGGTGGCGGAGATATGACTGCTATTGCTGGCCTTGTAGGTCTATTTGCCGGCGTTTTTGTTGGACGATTTTTCAAGAAAAATGGTTACGTTATACCTGAAAATGATGCCACTACAAAACCAGTTGGACTTTTGCCACTTATTATTGCAATTTTACTTTTAGCAGCCCTTGTTTTTGGTTTAAAGCTTGGCGATAATGGTGCATTATTTAGCTCAGAAAAAGGTCCAGGCTCACAGCATGCAAATATCCTTATCTCGCTTATTTGTGCTATTGTTATAGGTATTTTTATGCAAAGAAGCAAATTTTGTTCGGTTGGTGCGATCAGTAAAGTTTTTGAGCGTGATTTTTCGATGTTTTATGGCATTGTATCTATCATCGTTTTTGCAAGTATCACAAATTTAGCTCTTGGACAATATAAATTTGGCTTTGAAGCTCAACCTATCGCTCATAATGACGTCCTTTGGAATTTCCTTGGCATGAGCTTGGCTGGTCTTTGCTTTAGCCTAAGTTATGGCTGCCCAGGCAAACATTTAGTACAAATGGGAGCTGGAAATTTAAGCTCGGCTGTATTTGTTTTAGGTATGGGAGCAGGTGCTGCGATAAGTCATAACTTCATACTTGCAAGCTCTGGAGCTGGCATCACTCCTTACGCTCCATATGCCGTAGCGATCGGCTTTATCTATGCTATTTATGTCGGAGTTTTTACTAAAAAAGCATAATATAAATTTGGCTGCCTTTGCAGTCAAATTTACTCACTTTTTATATCTATCACCTCATCAAAAAGTCCAAAAAGCTCACGTGGGTGTGTGATCATGAAAATACTAGCCTTAATCTAAAATTTTTTAGTGGCAATAGTAATGCATTTTTTAAGATGGCAAATGATAATTTCAAATCGAACTAAAATTTTAACAATTAATTGGTAAAAATTAATAAACATCAATATAAAATAAATATTTTAAGCCATTTTGATATAGAATATCGATTTTAATTTTATCTAAAGGAATTCTATGAAGTTTAGTATACTTGCTTCATCACTGATCTTTAGCTCGCTGTGGGCTTTAGATACAAATAACAGTGATTATTCAGTTGTTTTACCAACTATCGAGGTGGAAGGTATCTCGGAGCAAAATACCCTAAAAGGTTATATCGCGTATGATAGCGCGGATATCAATAGAAATGGGCTTAGTAACAAAGAGACGCCACAAACTATCGAAAATATAGATATACAAAAGAACAGAAACTACGGCACAAATGATCTTTCAAGTATCCTAGAAGGAAATGCTGGTATTGATGCAGGCTATGATATGAGAGGCGAGAGCATCAAGATAAGAGGCTTTAGTGTTGATGGTGGCGATATATATAGAGATGGTGTTAGAGATTCTGGCCAGATAAGACGCAGTACAGCAAATGTTGAGAGAGTTGAAATTTTAAAAGGACCAGCTTCGATCTTGTATGGAAGAAGTGACGGCGGTGCGGTTGTAAATTTGGTTAGCAAAAAGGCAAATTTTATGCCTGTTTATAAGCTTTCAGGTAGGGTTGGTAGCTGGAGTAGATATGGCGGTGGTATAGATGTAAACCATGTAGTAAATAATCAACTAGCCGCAAGACTAACGACTGATATGGAACGTGGAAAGTCATGGAGAGAGGGCGTAAAATATAAAAATTTTATGGTAAGTCCAAGCGTTGTCGTGACAAATGATGGTGGAACGGTGAGTTTTGAGGCGCAATACACATATGATAATGCTTGGCGTGTGCCTGATAGAATGCCAACAAAAAGTGTCTATGACAAGCTTGGTATCGACTATGCAAAGGGATTTTCTCATGATGGAGACTTTGTTGAAGATAAGCTTCATTTCTTTCGTACCGAGCTAAATGCAGAGTTAGCAAAGGACATGAATTTAAAATGGGTTTTTGGTTATAGAAAAGCTAGTCAAAATTTTGATCACTACTTTGGTGGAACCATCATGCCTGGAAATAGACTAAAGCAAAACTATGCTAAACAACAAACTGATAATAACACGCTATCAAATGCCATAACACTTACAAAAGAGCTTGAATTTACAAGATTTAAGCATAATCTTACTTTTGGATATGACAACAGCGTAGAAACTCGCCATCCGAGGCTTTGGTATAATAGTAAAAAAAATGTGACTATAAATCCATACGCATCAAGATCAAGTTGGGGTAGCGTGGGCTACATGCCACTTAATGCTGATAATAAACATAAAGCTATAAATAATGGAGTGTTTTTAGAAGATCTAATAAGCCTAGATGACAAATATAGGCTACTTCTTGGCGGTAGGTTTGACTTTTATAAGTTTAAAACACGAGACATAAATGGTAAAACAAATAGCTACAAAGGGCACTCTTTTAGTCCAAGAGTTGGCTTGCTGTGGGACTTTTTGCCAGAACATACCGCATACGCTTCATACTCAAAGAGCTTTGCCCCTTATGGTGGTCGCGGAAATATAGGTATAAGTACGGGCGATACAACGATGCTTGATCTAAAACCGCAGAATAACGAGCAATACGAAATCGGCTTAAAAAGCACATGGGCTGATAATAGATTTAGCTCAAACCTAGCGATATTTCAGATCGAGCATAATAATATAAGATATAGACCAGATCCTGACAATGATCCATATACATGGGCAGTTCGCGGCAAGGAGCGCAGCCGCGGTATCGAGCTAAACGTGCTAGGGCAAATTTACGAGAATTTATACCTGCGCAGCTCGCTTGGATACATGAGAGCCATCATCGTAAGTGATAAGTCAAATCCATTAAACGAAAAACTTAGTCTAAAAAATACAACTAACTGGCAGGGCAATGTTTTTTTAAGATATGCTAAAAATGACAAATGGTATGTCGAAAGTGGCGTAACAGGATACTCTAAACGATATAGCTACCAAGTAGATAAAACAAGCATAACCGATCAACACTTGCCCGGCTTTGCAAGGCTTGATGCAAGTGCTGGATATAACTTTAACGAACATGCTCAAATAACATTAGCAATAAACAATATCCTAAATAAAAAATACTGGCGTTCTGATTCAAGACCTGGCGATGAGAGATCGTTTATGCTAAATATGCACTACACTTTTTAACTAAAATTTACACTGCCTTCTCTTTGGCGGTGTAATCTTTTGTCATGTGAAATTTTGATAAAATTAGCCACCAAGGATGGCTAAATTTGAAGTTATCTTAAAATTTGAATCTTTGCTTTTGCGCGGAGTTTATCAAAATAATCAGCCATAAGTTTTTCTTGCTCACCTTGATAAAGCTCATTTATAACATTATCCTTAACGTCTGCAAAGCTTGGAGTGTATGAGCCGATCTTCTCTTTTACTAAAAACATATCAAAGCTGTCAGACCCTTGCAAAGGCTGTGTGTAGTCACCGTTATTTGTGCTTGAGATGATCGCAGCAAGCCTTGGATCTATGCTTTGATAGTCCAAACTAACCTCTTGTGTTTGCACGCCGTCTAGCAGCTTCGGACTTGTCTTTTGAGCCTCAAGTAGCTCAGGATCTTTTGCTCTATAAACTACTACTCTAGCAGTGCTAAAGACCTTAAATTTATCAGGATTGGCGTCAAAATACATCTTTGCTTTTTGCTCATTTACATTTTTGCCAGCTTCAGCCAAGATGCTTTTATAAAGCTTTTCTTGAAGCATCTTTTTTTCTATGTTGTTTTTAAACTCCAAAAAGTCAATGCCTTGAGCTTGGATAGAGCTTCTAAACTGCGAATTTGTCATGCCATTTTGCTTTGCGATCGATTCGATCCTGTCGTTTAGCTCAAATGGCGTTACGCTAATGTTCAAATTTTTTATCTGAGCATCTTCGAGTCTATCTCTTATGAGTAAATTTAAAGCATCTTGTTCGCTAGCTCTTAACTGCTCTTTCAAGCTATAAACTTCATAAAGCGTGATTGGTTCGTTCTCTACAATAGCTGCGATACCGTTTATCATCTGAGCCGAATATAAATTTAAAGCACTTAGCATGCCAGCAGCCAAAAAGAGCAATTTTTTCATAATAAAACCTTTATTTAAGTATTTAGTAAATATAATTTTGGGCAATTATAACATAAAAATAAGGCACAAAATGATAGTTACTAGATTTGCTCCGTCGCCTACTGGATACCTACATATAGGCGGACTTAGGACAGCCCTTTATAATTATTTATATGCAAGAGCTAATAATGGAAAATTTTTACTTCGCATTGAAGATACTGACCTAAAACGAAACTCTGAAGAAGCCACGCAAGCCATAAAAGAGGCATTTGCTTGGTGCAAGCTTGATCATGACGGCGAAGTGACTTATCAGTCAAAAAGATTTGATCTTTACAAGGAGTATGTAAAAAAACTTCTTGAAGAAGGAAAAGCTTATAAATGCTACATGAGCAAGGACGAGCTTGAAGAGCTTAGAGCTAGCCAAGAGGCAAGAAAAGAGCGTCCAAAATATGACAATAGATATAGAGATTTTACTGGCACGCCTCCAGCTGGCATCGAGCCAGTCATCCGTATAAAAGCCCCACTTAGTGGCGAGATCGTCATACATGATGGCATAAAGGGCGAGGTTAAATTTAAGGTTGAAGACATATTAGATGACTTCATCATCGCTAGAAGTGACGGCACACCGACTTATAACTTCACGGTCGTAATAGATGACGCATTAATGGGCGTAACAGACGTCATCCGTGGCGATGATCACCTGTCAAATACCCCAAAACAGATCGTTCTTTACGAGGCACTTGGCTTTAAGGTGCCAAAATTTTATCACGTCGCTATGATAAACGGAGAGGATGGCAAAAAGCTTAGCAAAAGGCATGGCGCAACTGATGTTATGGAGTATAAAAAGATGGGCTATTTGCCTGAAGCACTCTTAAATTTTCTAGTTCGTCTTGGCTGGAGCCACGGTGATGATGAGATTTTTACTATTGAGGATATGCTTAAATACTTTAATCCAAACGACATCAACAAAAGCTCAAGCACCTACAACGCTCAAAAGCTTGACTGGCTAAATTCTCACTACATTAAGACTTTACCTTATGAGAGGCTAGCGCACGATATGCTTGAGTTTGGTGTGGATTTTAAGGCTTTGGTAAAGGGTGAGCTACTGCTAAATTCGCTCCGTGAGAGATCAAAGACACTAATCGAAATGGCAAATAGTGCAAACGCGATCATCAACGCTCCAAAAAGCTACGATGAGAAAGCATGGGCTAAATTTATAAATGAAAATAGCAAAGAAATTTTGGCTAAATTTGCTCAAATTTTAGATCGTGACCTTGACGCAAAGGGCTATGAGGAGCTAACAAATAAATTTTTAGAGCAAAATGGCTTAAAACTAAAAGACTTAGCCCAGGCTCTAAGGATAGCGCTAACTGGCTCAAGCGTGAGCCCAAGTATATTCGAGGTGCTTGAAGTAGTGGGCAGTAGCGAGACGAAAAATAGAATACAAAATTTATTAAAGGAAGAAAAATGACACATGTAACTAAAGAAGAAGCACTAAACTACCACATAGGCGGTAAGATCGAGATAAAGGTAAAGACGCCTTGCGAGACGTCAAGAGACCTTTCAATGGCCTATACGCCTGGCGTTGCAGAGCCTTGCAAAGAGATAGAAGCTGACAATGAACTAGCTTATAAATATACAAATAAAGCAAATCTAGTAGCCGTTATCACCGATGGTACGGCTGTCCTTGGGCTTGGCGACATCGGTGCGATCGCTGGCAAGCCAGTTATGGAGGGTAAGTCAGTTTTATTTAAAAAATTTGCAAACGTTGATGCCTTTGACATCGAGTTAGACGAGCATGATCCAGATAAGATTGTTGAGATTTGCAAGGCTCTTGCTCCAACATTTGGCGGCATAAATTTAGAAGATATCCGTGCTCCAAAGTGCTTTGAGATCGAGAGAAAACTTCAAGAAGCAGTTGATATTCCTGTAATGCATGATGATCAGCACGGCACAGCGATGATAACAAGTGCTGGCATGATAAATGCGATGGAAATTTCTGGCAAAGATATATCTAAGATAAAAATCGTAGTTAGCGGCGCAGGTGCGGCTGGCATTGCATGCGCGAAGATGTATAAAGCGCTTGGCGCAAAACACATCGTGATGATAGATAGTAAAGGCGTCATTCACTCAAAAAGAACAGACCTAACACCTGAAAAGGTAGAGTTTGCGCTTGAAACTGAGGATAGAACTTTGGCTGATGCGATGAGGGGTGCTGATATGTTTTTAGGTCTTTCTAAGCCTGGTGTGCTTACAAAAGAGATGGTTGCGTCAATGAATAAAGAGCCTATCATCTTTGCTCTTGCAAATCCAGTGCCTGAAATTTATCCAGAGGACGTTGAGGCTGTAAGAAGCGACGTGATGATGGGCACAGGTAGAAGCGACTATCCTAACCAAGTAAATAACGTGTTAGGTTTCCCATTCATCTTTAGAGGTGCACTTGACGTTAGAGCTAAAAAGATCACTGAAAATATGAAAATGGCAGCTGCTAGAGCACTTGCAGAGCTTGCAAAAGAGCCAGTGCCAGCTGAAGTTTTAAAGGCAAGTGGCGTTAGCGAGCTAAAATTTGGCAAAGAGTACATCATCCCAAAACCATTTGACAAGCGCGTATTAACAGCAGTCGCTCCAGCAGTTGCAAAAGCAGCAGTTGAAGATGGTGTAGCGAGAGTAAAAGATTTTGATGTTGAGGCTTACAAAGCCAAGCTTGCAAAAGGATTTTAAAATTTAGCCCAAATTTTGGGCTAAACTCTTTTTGGCATTTTGTAAAGACAAACCTTGTAAAAACAGTAAATTTAAGGACAAAAAATGCAAAACGTAAAGCTCATCTCGCACCCACTGATCGAGCATAAATTAACCATTCTACGTGATAAAAATACCCAACCTTTTCAGTTTCGTATGCTAGTTGATGAGATCAGTTATCTTATGATCTTTGAGGCGACTAGAAATTTAAAGGTAAAAGATGTCAAAGTTCAAACTCCAGTTGCGGTGGCAGATGCAAAGAGGCTTACTACAAAGGTGATGATATGCCCTATCTTAAGGGCTGCGCTTGGCATGCTTGATAGCGTTTTTACTATCATCCCAGACGCGAGTGTAGGCTTTTTGGGCTTTCAGCGAAACGAGGAGACAGCGCAGGCTGAGTTTTTCTACGCAAAGCTTCCAAAAGACGCAAAAGAGCGCATGGCGATCATCATCGACCCTATGTTTGCAACTGGCGGCACGGCGATAGATGCGGTCAAATTCTTGCGTGAAAATGGCATTAAGGAGATCAAATTTATCTCTATCATCGCTGCTCCTGAGGGGCTAAAGAGATTTAGCGAAATTTACCCAGACGTCGAGGTTTATACAGCTTCGATTGATGAGAAGCTAAACGAGAAAAACTACATCGTTCCAGGTCTTGGTGATGCTGGCGATAGAGTTTTTAATACGCTTTAAGGGCTAAATTTGAATAAAAGACTTTTGCCAGCCTTAGTCGCCTTTGTCATTGCTATCATCGTTGGCACCTTCTTTTTTTCAAAAGAGGGCGGCGAAGCAAACAAAAACGCTCAAATTTTACTTGAACAGCTAAACAAAGAGGGGCAAAAGAGCCTAAGCCTCGCAGAAAATGGCTCATACACCTCAAAAGATGAGGTCGCACTTTATATCTATAAATTTAACAAGCTACCAAAGAATTTCATAACCAAAAAAGAGGCACTTGAACTTGGCTGGGACGCAAAAAGCGGGAATTTATGGCAGGTAAGTGGTGGCAAAAGTATCGGTGGAGATAGATTTTCAAACCGAGAAAAGAGGCTGCCTGAGGCTGATGGTAGAAAGTGGTTTGAGTGCGACGTAAATTATAATGGCGGCAGGCGCGGCGCTGAGAGAATTTTATACTCAAACGACGGGCTTATCTACTACACGCCCGATCACTACGAGCATTTTTACCTGCTTTATGAGAAGAGGATGCAATGAAAAGCGTGATCTTAGATGCCAAAAAGATGGCTGAAAAAGAGAAGATGCATGAGTATTTTGCTAAGAAATTTGATCTGCCAGAGTACTACGGCAAAAATTTAGACGCGCTCTTTGACTGCCTTTGCGAGATAAATGAGCCAACTCTTATAAAGCTAAAAAACGAAAGTGCTCTGCAAGATGACACAAAAGAGAGCTTGACTCGGCTATTTCGTGATGTTTGCAACGAAAACGAGCTAGTTAAATTTGAGCTTGTAAAAGATGAAAAATGATATTTGGAAAGATTGATTATCTAAATTTACTCCCATTTCATGTATTTTTAAAGGCAGCTCCACTAAGCTCTCAGATAAAAAAGGCTATCGAGTTTAAAAAGGGCGTGCCAAGCAAGCTAAACAGAGCCCTAAACGCTAGAAAGATCGACGCTGCGGTTATCTCAAGCATAGCTAGTAAAAAGGCAAATTTAAAGAAGCTAAATTTTGGAATAGTCGCCAAAAAAGATGTAAAAAGCGTGCTTGTGCGCAAAAACTCAGCCCCAAAGCCAGATCCTGCCTCAGCTAGCTCAAATGCCCTAGCTAAGGTACTTCATCTAAATGGCGAAGTGATCATAGGCGACAGGGCGCTAAAGGCATACTTAAGAGAGGGTAAAGAGTGCTTTTATGATCTTGGTAAAATTTGGCATGAAAAGACAAATTTGCCATTTGTTTTTGGTAGATTTTCTTACGTAAAAAATGGCTCATTTTACAAAAGACTGGTCGCAAAATTTTTACAAAAAAATGTAAAAATTCCAAATTATATATTAGCCCAGTATGCCAAAAGCCGCGACATAAGCGAGCAAGATATCAAGTGGTATTTGAAATTTATAAGCTACAAAATAGGTCCAAAAGAGCAAAAATCACTCAGAAAATTTTTTAAAGAAAATAGATTATTAAAAGTAGCAAAAAGAATTAAATTTTTATAGCTTCTTAGCAGCTGCCAAGAAGCTATAAAATTTAGTGATGCATGTGCATATTAGTTGAGTTATCATCACTCATATTTTGCATCATCATATTCATATGCATCTCACCCATATTTTGCATCATCTTGTGGTGATCGTGCATTGGCATATCTGCTGGCATGTTCATTGGCATATTCATATGCATACCCATCTCACCGTTTTCAGCCTTGTAGCCAGTTATGGTAGGATCAACCATGCCAAATATCATTGCGACGTGTGCGACGATCAAGGCAAATATGAGTAGGAAAAAGTGAAGCTTTAGCTTTGCCTTTTCGCTTGCGTTTTTGTAGATCAAATTTAGCTCTAAAAGCGCGATGCCAAGAAGTGGTATGACGCTGATGAGATATGAGTAGACAGCGATGACATCGGCATATCCACGCCATTTTATACTTGGATAAATTTTTGCCATAAAATAGATCACAAGAGCTGTAAAATAGACCCCAAGCACTATGCCAGCAAATTTGCCAACAGCCTTATAGCCAGCATTTTTACCGCTATCCATGTGATACATAGTGAGAAACTCCATCGCCACTAAAAGCTCCGTAAGCCCCACAGGTATCACCATGAAGAGGATTAGATTGTAAGGTTGATTGAGCGATAAAAGCTCCATGTAGTGTGTCATTACCATTGTAAGTCCTTTGTAAAAAATTTAAAGAAGATTAACGCCAAATTGCTAATAATTATAAAATATCAAGATAACAAATTTAAGCGGATGTTAAATTTACTCCTAGCTTGGCTAAGAGTAAATTTAAGCTAGTCTTTAAACTCGTGTGAGATGACTGGAGAAAATTCTTCCCAATGAAGTTTGGTTTTGATTGTTGGCATCTTGCTTTGAAATGGTTCTTTCTTAAGTGCCGCCATAGCGACACTATCGCCTTTTGGCTTAGCTGGTGCTTCTACGTTTAGTATGGAGCGCTCAAGCTCGATGAAGTCTTTTAAAATAACTGTGTATGATTTAAAGAAATTTGCCTCTTTGTGAGCTAAAAGTAGCTGAGAAAACTCATCTACAAATAAATTTAAAGTTTCAGAAAATAGCTTGTTGCTAATATTTTTTGCATCATTAAACTCATCTTTTAAAAATGTAGCCATCGCCAAAAATATAAATCCAACGTAGTCCTCGCTATCTTTGCAAAGCTCGCTATCACGTCTATATGGGCTTAGTTTTAAACATTCAATAATCCTAAGCCTAGCTGCTCCGTTATCTCTGCCCTCTTCATAAAATGAAGCGCTTAAGGGGATATTTGTAAAGCCAAAAAGAACGTCATTTTGTTCTTTTGAAAATTCTTCAAAGCTAAATTTATCTAAATTTTTAAATGCAGCATCACTATCCTCGCTTAAAGGATTTGCGCTTAAGTATCTTAACTGCTCTTTCCACCTTGAAAATTTCTCATCATTTGTGTAAAAAAACATAGGATATGCTAGAAATTCGTAAAAATATGATCTTGCTTTTATGATGTTTTTATCCATTTAATAAATCCTCTTTCATTGCGTTTATTTGGGCTTGAACCATTAGTTTGGCCTTACAGTCAGCACAGCAGTAAAGCGCTTTTATCTTGACCCTATCGTTGCCAAATCTTGGTTGCATTATAGTTGCGATCTTTTCGACAGCTTTTTTAGTCGCAAACTCTTTTCCGCACTCAACACAGGCAAAAAGCTCATCTCGTGCCAGCTCATTATATGTAAAAAACTCAGGCTTAAGAGAAATTTTTCCAACTTCAAGGCTTATGGTATCTTTTTCAGCACAGCTTAGCTCGCAGTATCCGCAAGCTGTACAAACACTTGGATTAAATAAAATCGAATTTGTCTTTTTATCAGCCACTAGCGCACTTACGTTACAAGCACCAACGCAACTTAGACAAAGTGTACAGCTATCAGTGTTTATCTTGACATCGCCATATCTTATCATCTCGCCGCTTTTTACCACGCCAAGATCTTCGCTACCTACTAAAAACTCGAGTCTTTTTGCAAAAATTTCTCTTTTTGGTAAGGCATATTCGTTTATTGTGTGTTGTGAGTCAGCTATAAAATTTGCCTTTTTGAGCGCATCTTCAAGCTCATTTTTATCTTTAGCGTGATAGATCGCCGTCTCTTTAAATTTAAGCTCATAAATTTGATTTAAGATGCTAATGGCGTCTTTTTCGCCTTTGCCAAGAGTTTTGCTAAATAAAATCGTACTCGCACCACTTTCTTGAAGAAGTGTCAAAAAGTGCGTTTGGCTTAGAAAATGTGCAGCTGAAATGGCAAAAGGTAGGACATTTTCTGGTAGGCTAACGCTAAGATCTTCTAAATTTATCTCTTCTGGCACAATGAGCGCAATCTTGCCTTTATAAAGCTTTGCCACAGCAGCAAATGAGCTTTGTGGCATTAGAGTATAATCAAGTGCGCCACTAGGGCAGACGCTTATGCAGTTTCCACAGTTTGTGCAGTCTATCTGTGAAAATACAAGATGCTTTGTTTCATCTTCTTTTAAAATGGCCACAGTTGGACAAACATCGACACAGCGTCCACAAATTTCATTTCGTCGTTCGTGATATTGACAGATCGAAGAGTCATATTGAGTTAGACTTTTGTACTTAAATTTTGGAGTTTTTTCATTTAAAATTTTAAGCACAGCTTTATCTTCTAGCCCAGCTATCTCGTAACAGCCGCTTTGCTTTAGCATATAATCTCTTGCGTTTTCAACCAAGAAAAAGTCGCAATCAACCTCAAATTCGTCATTTGCTCTAAGTATCAAAACACTAAGTTCGCCAGCTGCGCCATAAATAAATTTCACTTCAAAATGCGTTAATTCAATGACTTTATAGCCATTTTCTTTTAATAAATTTGCTAGCTCCTCACGGCCTGAGTTGCTTACTATTACGACGTTTTTTCCGACTTCTTTTTCGTAATCAACATCCTTTGCCATGTCAAATGCAGTTGCTCTTGCTTCATAAAGCAAAAGTGTATTTTTAGCTTTTTCTAAGACGCTTGCGGTTGTATTTTTTAGATAAAAATTTATCTCAGGTGCGGTAATGTTTGCTTTAAGCTTTGGTGAGTTAGAAACTAAATATTCTTCCTTTTCATTATTTATTTCTATCTGTTCATTTAGCATCAAAGTATCGTCAAAATCGTTATAAAAGCCAAATTCTTTCATAATTTCTCCTATTATCAAAAACAGGCTTATTTTAATATTAATGGGATTAATGGACTCTGAATTTTATATATTCCTTTTTGCTCTAAGGTTTAATTTATAATATTTTTTATGTTAAAATCACGGCTTGGTAAAACTAACTTACTAGGAGTACAAATTGAGCGATTTAAGAGATATCCCACAAGTTGATAAGATTATAAAAAACGAAGCATTTTCAGGATTTGATATAAATTTAGTCACATTGCTTGCAAGGCAAATTTTAAATGAAGTTAGAGCTAAAATTTTAAATGAAAATGCAAATTTTGCGTTGCAAGAAATAATAGATTTAATCCTAAACGAATATCATAAATTTAATGAATCAAGCCTTCAAAGAGTACTAAATTTAACTGGTGTGACCGTACATACAAATCTTGCTAGAAGTGTCATCGATAAAGAAATTTTAAGTCGTGCAACTCCGGTAATCACAGGATATTCTAACCTTGAATACAACCTAAAAACAGGCAGTCGTGGCAACAGATACGACTATATCGGTGAGATGATCGCAAGAGCATTTGGTTTTGAAGACGCCATCGTTGTAAATAATAACGCAAGTGCTGTATTTTTAGTGCTAAATACTTTTGCAAAGGGTAGGGAGGTCGTCGTTAGTAGAGGCGAGCTAGTCGAGATCGGCGGTAGTTTTAGGGTGCCTGAGGTGATGGCAAATGCGGGCTGCTTTTTGAAAGAGGTTGGCACGACAAACAAAACTAAGCTAAAAGACTACGAAGAGGTAATTAATGAAAATACGGCGATGCTTGTAAAGGTTCATCGCTCAAATTTTGACATCGTGGGTTTTAGCGAAGAGGTTACAGCAAATGAACTAAGTAAATTGGCATATGAGCAAAATTTGATAGATTATTTTGATCTTGGCAGTGGATTTTACGGAAATTTGCCGTTTAACTTAGACAAAAATGAGCCAGATCTAAAAAATTTAAAGGATGTTTCGCTAGTTAGCTTTAGTGGTGATAAACTGCTTGGTGCGGTGCAGTGCGGCATCATTGTCGGCAAAAGAGAGCTCATAGCAAAGCTTAGAAAAAATCAGCTTTTAAGGATGCTTCGCGTAGATAAAGTGATCATCTCGCTTTTGGCTGAGAGCATGAAAGCCTATTTAAACAAAGAATTTGAGCTAATCACAACGCAAAAACTGCTTCACAAAAGTGTAAAAGAGCTTGAAAACTTAGCAAATTTTATAAATAAAAATCTAAAAACCCCGCTTGAGATAGTTCGCACACAAACCTTTGTAGGAGGCGGTGCGATGCCAAATAAAAAGATCCCAAGCGTGGCTTTGGCGGTTAGTGGTGACGCAGTTTTAAATGAGCAAAAATTTAGGCAAAAAAAGGTGATCGGCCGCATAGAAAATGATAAATTTATGCTTGATCTAAGATCGCTTTTGGATGATGATGTAGAAACGCTAATAAAAATAATAAATGAAACGGAAGAAAAATGAGTCTAATAATAGGAACAGCAGGGCATATCGACCACGGAAAAACCGCGCTTATAAAGGAGCTAAACGGCTTTGAGGGAGACAATCTTGAAGAGGAGAAAAAGCGTGGCATAACGATCGATCTAAGCTTTTCAAATTTAAGTAAAAATGATGAGAATATCGCCTTTATCGACGTGCCTGGGCATGAAAATCTCATAAAAACGATGATAAGTGGCGCGTATGGCTTTGATGCGTGTTTATTTGTGGTGGCAGCAAATGACGGCCTTATGCCTCAAAGCTTGGAGCACCTTGAAATTTTAAATCTCCTTGGTGTGAAGTCTTTGATAGTAGCGCTTACAAAGTGTGACCTCGTAGATGAAGCGACTATAAATTTAAGAAAAAAAGAGATAAGAGATGAAATTTCTAAATTTAAAAACCTGCAAATTTTAGAAATTTTTGCCGTTAGTATAAAGGATAAGGCAAGTATCGACGAGCTTAGAAACTACCTCTTTACGCTAAGAGCTAAAAAACGCGATGAAGAGGGCGTTTTTAGATACTACATCGATAGGGTTTTTAGCCTAAAAGGTATCGGAAATGTCGTGACTGGCACCGTGATAGAGGGAAGCGTTAGTAAAAATGAGAAGCTTTTTGACTACGACGCTGGCAAAGAGGTGCTAGTAAGAAGCGTGCAAAGCCACGATAAATTCGTAGAGCGTGCCGGAGTTAGCAGCCGTGTGGCGCTTAATCTAACTGGCATTGAGCTTAGCGAGCTAAAAAAGGGGCAGCTACTTAGCAAAAAGGGTTTTTTTAGGGGTTTTAGAGAGGTTGATGCGGTCGTAACTGCTAGAAATCTCATCCACTCTCAAAGTGTAACATTTTGCGTGGGCGCTAAAAATGTCCCTGCAAAGGTGCTGATCCTTAGCCAAAAAGATGATAGTTACTTTGTTACCTTTAAATTTCAAAGCGATATGTTTTTGAAATTTGACGAGGCCTTTGTGCTTATCTCAGATGCACGCGTGATAGGCGGTGGCAGAGTGCTAAATCCTGTGCTTGAGCCACTAAAAAAAGCTGGCAAAATTCTCTTTTTGGCTGCACTTTTAAAGCATGATTTCATTGGAGCATTTTCTATACTTAAAGAAGCCCACAAAAATGGCTTTGGCATTATCTCTTCTTATCAAAGATTTGGTCTAAATCACGAAGAGGCCGTAAATGTGGCTAAAAAAGTCTCAAACGTCTTTGTCGATGAAAAGGCTTTAAATATCTACGATCTAAGCGCGGTTGAGCGGATAAAATCTGTGGTTAAATTTATGATAGAAAAGAACGAATTTGCCGTTTTCTCAGCTCAAAGTATAAGCCTAAAGCTTGCTTGGGCTAGTCAAAATTTGGCTCAAAAAGCACTTGATGAGCTTGAGAGAATAAATTTAATCGCTAAAAATGATGGCGTCTATACAAAAAAGGGCGTTGATATTAGCAAACTAAAAGTAAGGCTTGAAGAGAAAATTTATGAAATTTTAGAAAGCGGAAAGCTAGCTCCAACGGCACCTTATAATATATATGATGAGCTGGAAATAGATAGGCTAAGTGGCGATAATGCACTTAAAAAACTTACTGCAATGGGCAGAGTTGTAAGGCTGGAGCATAACCTTTTCATCACTAGAAATTCGCTAAAAATGGCACTTGATAAGCTAAGAGAGATCATCAAAAATCAAGGCTTTGTAAATGTCACAAACGCCAAGGATGCACTAAATTTAAGCAGAAAATATGTTATCGCTTATCTTGAGCAGCTCGATCTTGAGAGTGACATAATGAAGCAAGGAAATGATAGAGTCTTTCGTGGTTAGTATTCATTTACAAAAAGCAAATATAATCCGCCAAATTTTTAAAAAGGAAAAAAATGAAAAAAGTGGTTTTAGCCTCAATAATAGCGGCAACTAGCCTAATGGCAGCTAGCAATAAGCAAATAGAAGATTTTTACTCAGAAGTTTTTAAAAATCAAAATATCGATGGTGTTAATGTAAAAGTCGTAGAACGCACTAAAATTTTAGATGATATAGAAAAAGTAAGCTTAAAATTTAGCAAAGGAGATATGTCTCAAGAAGATGTGACTTTTGTTAAGGGCGATCTTATGTTTCCTGATGTTGTAAATTTAAAGGAGCAAAAGTCTTATTTAGCTGAAGAAAAAAAGGTAATCGCAGAAAAGGCAGCACTTGATTTAGTAAAATCACTAGCTAAAATTTATAAAAAGGAAGACAAGGCAAATGTTATAACTCTTGGCAATGATAGCAAAAAGCCAACTCTTATCATGTTTTCAGATCCTGAATGCCCATATTGTAGAGCCGAGCTAGCAAAGATCGAAACGACATTAAAAGACAATAATGTTGAAATCATCCTAACTCCAGTGCATGAACTATCATCTTTGCAAAAAAGTGCTTTGATCTATAAAGATATAAAAAATGCAAAAAGTGATAGCGATAAGGTTAAAATTTTAAGAAAGTATTTTTCTGAAGATTATAACGTAGATGAAAAAAATGTTAGCAAAGAAGAGAGCGACAAGATCGATACTTTACGTAAAAAATATTTCTCTGCCGGCGTTAGATCAGTGCCATTTATCATAAACAAAAGTGATCTAAAATAATCTTTTCTAGGGAGCTCTCCCTAGAATTTCTACTACAAATAAATTTTATAAATTTAAAGTATATTTAACTATATTTTTAATAAATACTTAACATTCTTAATTAAACTTTTATATTTACTTTGCTTAACTTAGAAATATGCTAAATTTACATAGTTTAACTTTAGGGTCACGAAAGCCCTAAACTAGGCTATTTGCATATTCATAGAATTTAAAATATGCAAATTTAAAAGATCAATGAACCAAATTTCTCAAAAATTTTTGAGGCATAAGGAGAAAAAATGCAAGGATCAAGAAGAGATTTTCTCAAAAAATCTCTAAAAGTCGGTGCTGCCGGCGGAGTACTCGCAGTCTCAGCCGTAGCAAAAGTGACTAGTAATGACTTGGCTCCTGATGACAATGGCGTTGTCGTAGGCAAGTCAAACAAAAAAGAGGTGCTTTATAAAAAAAGCAAAAATTGGGAAACCTACTATAAAATCGCATACTAAGGGAGATAACCATGAGTGATGCACGTATAGGAAGACGTTCATTTTTGAAGCTAGCCGCACTAGGTGCTGGCACCACAATGGCTTTTGGACAAAATGATACGATAAGACACGCTAGCGCAGAGGAGATAAAAGATCCTTTCCCTGGCTCAAAAAAGGTTAGAACTATTTGTTCTATATGCTCAGCAGGCTGTGGTATCGAGGCTGAGGTACAAGATGGTGTTTGGGTTCGCCAAGATATGGCGATGTTTCACCCGATATCTCAAGGCTCACACTGCTCAAAAGGTATCGATCAGATCGATCTTACACACAGCAAACAACGCATCAAATATCCTATGAAAAAGGTTGATGGCAAATGGCAAAGAATTTCATGGGATCAAGCCGTAAATGAGATCGGCGATAAGATGCTTCAGATCCGCAAAGAAGATGGTCCTGATAGTGTTATATTCTTAGGATCTGCGAAATTTAACAACGAGCAAGCATATTACTTTAGAAAATTTGCTGCGTTTTGGGGCACAAACAGCAACGACCACGTAGCAAGAATTTGACATAGCGCAACAGTCGCCGGTGTGGCGAATACTTGGGGTTATGGCGCGATGACAAACCACTTTGGAGATATGGCTGCAAATTCGAAATGTATATTTATAATAGGTGCAAACCCAGCTGTGGCAAACCCAGTTGGCGGCATGAAGCACACTTTGCAAGCAAAAGATAGAAACAACGCAAAGGTGATCGTAGCTGATCCAAACTTTACAAAATCAGCCGCACACGCTGACCTTTATCTAAGACAAAGATCAGGCACTGATATAGCACTTGTTTATGGCCTCATCCACATCATCTTAAAAAATGGCTGGGAAGATAAAGAATTTATAAAAAATAGAACTTATGGTATCGATGAGATAGCAAAAGAGGCTGAGCACTGGACACCAGAGGTCACATCTGATGTTACAGGCGTGCCAGTTGATAAGCTAATGGAGGCTGCAAATATCCTAGCTCACACAAAACCAGGCACTGTGATCTGGGCACTTGGCATCACTCAGCACTCAGTTGGTAGCTCAAATACGAGAATTTTACCTATCCTTCAACTAATCCTAGGCAACATGGGCAAACCAGGCGGCGGCTGTAACATCATCCGTGGTCACGACAACGTTCAAGGTTCAACCGATATGTGTAACCTCTCAGATAGCTTGCCAATGTACTACGGACTAACCGATGCAGCTTGGAAATATTACTGCCAAGGCTGGGGTGTTGATTATGATGAGTTTATCAAACGCTTTGCAGTCTCAACTAAAGAGCCAAAACAAGGCGGCACACCAGTTAAAAACACTGTTTTTGAAGAGTATTATTACCACGATCCTAAAAATCCAGAGGATAGAAACTGGAGAAATGAAAAAGGCTGGTCACTTTCAAAATGGTGGCAAGGCGTCTTAAAAGAAGAAAATACCTTTAGCAGTGGCGCATTAAGAGTTCTTTGGGTTCAGGGAACTGGTCTAACATCTATGGCACACCTAGCTAAAATTCAAGAAGCAGCTTCAAAACTAGATATGATCGTAGTTGCTGAGCCATTTGTAAATGAAATTTCTATCCTTTCAGATAGAAAAGATGGCGTCTATATCTTGCCAGTGGCAACTGCCTTTGAAAACGAAGGTCACTTAAACGCTACAAACCGCTCAGGTCAGTGGAGAACAAAAGTCGTTGATCCGCTTTATGAGAGCAAGGGCGATCACGAAGTTATGTTTGCATTTGCTAAGAAATTTGGCTTTTATGATGAATACGTAAAAGGCATGAAGATGGCTGTCGTAGATAGAGAGCTAAAACAAGTAAAAGATGACTTTGTATGGCCAGATGATGCGACAAATGAGATAGCAAGGGTTGGAAATTCTATCGGTTATGGCGGCAGAACTGCTGAGATGTTTAGACGTCACCAAGCAAACTGGGATAAATTTGACCCAGATACGCTAATAGGTCTTGGCGGCGAAGTAAAAGGCGAGTACTACGGCAAGCCATGGCCAGCATGGGATGAAAAACACCCTGGCACACCGATACTTTATGATATGAGTAAGCCTTATGCAGAGGGTGGCTCTGGCTTTAGAAACCGCTTTGGACTAGAGCATAACGGCGTTAGTCAGCTAGCTAGCGAAGAGGCAACTTTAGTTGGCTCAGCTATAAAAGGTGGCTACCCACAAATCACAAAAGATAATATAGAAAAAGTCCTAGGCATCACTCTAACAGAAGAGGAGAAGGCTAAGATAGGACCTAGCTGGAGCATGGACTACAGCGGTATCATATTAGAAAAATGCCGTGAAAAAGGCGTCGTGCCGTATGGTAACGCAAGGGCTAGAGCTATCGTTTGGGAATTCCTTGATCCTATCCCAAAACATAGAGAGCCTATCCACTCACCACGCTGGGATCTTGTCCAAAAGTATCCGACATTTGATGATCAAGC
The DNA here is from genome assembly GCF_003049705.1 of Campylobacter concisus. Classification (NCBI taxonomy): domain Bacteria; kingdom Pseudomonadati; phylum Campylobacterota; class Epsilonproteobacteria; order Campylobacterales; family Campylobacteraceae; genus Campylobacter; species Campylobacter concisus. The sequence continues at coordinate 24,038 of NZ_PIRF01000005.1, read as the reverse complement.
TAGAAATTTCCGTGTTTCTACTAGATTTAAGTCAGAGCAACAAGCAAAAGACTGGTCAAAAGAGTTCCCTATCGTATTTAGTACGCAACGCGTCGTAAATTTAAGTGGTGCGGGAATGATAGAGAGAACTAGTAAATACCTCTCAGCTATCACGCCTGAGATGTTTGCTAACGTTCACCCTGAGCTTGCTTTAAAATACGGCATAAAAGATCGCGATATGATGTGGATCCACAGCCCGCAAGGCACGAAGATCAAAGTAAGATGCTACCACAGCTATATGGTCACTCCAGATAGAATTTGTATGCCTTACAACTTCGCTGGCGTTATGCAAGGTGTTGATCTCTCAGCTCGCTACCCAGAGGGCACTAAGCCTTATGTTATCGGCGAGAGCTTTAACACAGTTACAAACTACGGATTTGACCCTGTTACTCAAATTTCAGAATTTAACGCAGGTCTTTGCCGCATAGAAAAAGCTGAGGAGAATGCCTTTAAAACATCGTTTTATCACGAGTATGGCGAGAGAGACGCCTTAGGTAAAGAGTAAGGAGAGAAAAATGGCAAGAATGAAATTTTTTGTAGATACTAATAGATGTATCAGCTGCTATGGATGTCAAGTCGCTTGCTCTTCTGCTCACGAGCTTCCAGTAGGAATTTATAGAAGAAAAGTCATTACGCTTCACGATGGTATCGAAGGTAAAGAGGTATCAACTACTATCGCATGCCAGCACTGCACCGACGCACCTTGCGAGCAAGTTTGTCCAGTTGATTGCTTCTACATTAGAGCTGATGGCATCGTGCTTCACGATAAAAACAAGTGCATAGGCTGTGGATACTGCTTATATGCTTGCCCATTTGGTGCGCCACAGTTCCCTAAAGACGGGGCATTTGGCGTAAAAGGCGTAATGGATAAATGTACTATGTGTGCAGGCGGTCCAGAGCCAACTAACTCACACGAGGAGAGAGAGCTTTATGGTCAAAACAGAATGGCTGAGGGTAAAGTGCCTATGTGTGCGGCTATCTGCTCTACAAACGCGCTTTTAGTTGGCGACGCAGCCGATGTGTCAAATGTATACCGCAAACGCGTTATGCTAAGAAATACAGGACTAAATGTCTAATATTCAGAGGAGGGCACTTTGCTCTCCTTTAAATTTTTATATTTCATCTAAAATTAAACCATCTTTGCAATTTTAGAATTTAATTTATTACTCTTTTTATAAAGCTATTCTTACATTTTTAATACAAATTTTTAAATTCACGTTAGATAAATTTCTAAAAATTATTTGTTATTTCAATTTGGACTATTTTATGATAATCGTTTTTATTTTAATCAAAGTAAAAGATTGATAATATTCGAACAAAATATATTTTACAGGTGGTTTAATTAATGAGTAAATTTTTTAAATTTATGCTTATTGTGTTGTTGCCAGTTTGGCTAATGGCAAAAAATGATGACTACACACAAGTCGCAGCTCAGATAAAAGAGTCATTACAAAAAGTAATAACAGAGTACAGAGCTGGCAACGTCGAGCAAGCAGTTAGCGATACTCAAAACGCTTATTTTGGTTTATTTGAAGATGTCGAAGCTGGCATCAGAATAAATTTAGGTCAGAAAAAAGCTTACTCTATGGAGAAGCAGTTTGGTGAGATCAGAAAGGCGATAAAAGCTGGCGAAGCACCAGATGATGTGCAAAAAAGAATAGATCAGATAAATAGCGAAATCGCTGAAGTTTTACCAGTTATTTTAAATGGACATAAGCTTGTTGGTGAGTATTCAGATACCCCAGCACAAGCTGCTGCAAGTGGCTATGACACTTCTAAATTTATCCCTGAGTGGAAGGTGGCGTTTGAAAATTTATCAGCCGATCTAGATAAAGCCATAGCAAGCTACGAGGGCGATAAACAAGATGATGCTAAAAATTCTATCCAAGATGCTAAATTTAATGATTATAGAAACACTCAACTTGAAATAGCTGTTCGCCAATATATAGAAAATGGCAAAAGCATAGATGCTGACATCCAAAGAAAGATGGGCGAAGCGATCAGTGGCATCACAAATGGCATAACAAAAGATGACTTTAAAGTAAAGCTAGAAGAGATCAAAAAGCTAGCTTATGACGCTGTCTCAAAACTCCCAGCAGATACTGCAAAACTAGCAAAAGTTGATATGAGTAGCGCAGCATCTAGCGATAGTAGCGAAGATAGCGGCACAGATTACACTCAAACTGTTAAAAACATAAATGACAAAATTCAAGCAGCCATCGCACTTTACAAAAGTGGCAATAGCGCTAAAGCTATGGGCGATATCCAAGACATCTACTTTGATGAGTTTGAAGGTAGCGGTATGGAGAACAAAGTAGGTGCGATAGATGTAAATTTAAAAACAGCTATCGAAGCTACATTTGGCAACCTCGTAGCCCTTATGAAATCAAGTGCAGATGAAAAAACTCTTCAAGAAAGCGCAAGTAAGATGTCATCTCAGCTAGCAGCCGCACTTGAGAAAACTAATGGTTCAAGCTCACCTTGGACGCTATTTATCTGGGCGCTAACTATAATTTTAAGAGAGGGCTTTGAAGCTCTTATCATCGTTGCAGCCGTCGTTGCATACCTTGTAAAAACTGGCAATGCAAAAGCTATGGGTAAGGTCGTATATAGCTCAGTTGGCGTGGCTGTCATCTTAAGTTTTGTTATGGCGTGGATCATGAACGTCATCTTTGGCGAGGCAGCAGGTCAAAAAAGAGAGCTTATGGAAGGCATCACAATGCTTGTTGCAGTGGGACTTCTATTTTATGTTGGTTTCTGGCTTCTTTCAAATGCTGGCGCTAAAAAATGGAACGACTACATCAAATCACATGTATCTGAGTCTATCTCAAGTGGCTCAAGTACAGCGCTGTGGTGGACTGTATTTTTAGCGGTATTTAGAGAGGGCGCTGAGACAGTGCTATTTTATCAAGCACTTATCTTTGACGCAAAAGACTCAGCTGGCTACTCAATGATCGCAGCTGGCTTTGTCGTAGGTCTTATCGTTCTTTTGATAGTCTATTTCTTATTTAAAATTTTCGCTGTTAAAATTCCTATTAAACCATTTTTTATATTTACATCAGCGATCATCTTTTATATGTCGATCGTCTTTGTTGGCAAGGGCGTTGGCGAGCTAGTTGAGGGCAAAATTTTCATCCCAACTATCATAAAAGGACTTAGCTTCCCTGACTGGATGAGAGATTGGCTAGGACTTCAGCCATATTACGAGAGCTTAGTACCTCAAATCATTATGGTGCTTGCCCTAGTTATAGGCATCGTTATCATGAAATCAAAACAAAATAAAGATTAATTTTATCTAAAGGAGAAAAGATGAATAAAATTCTTAGTTCAGCTCTAGCACTTAGTTTAGCAGCTGGTTTTGCACTTGCTGGAGAGCATCCAATTGGTGAGCCTGTAGAGGCTAATGGAATGGAGATAGCTGCTGTTTATCTAGAACCAATCGACATGGAGCCAAAAGGCGTTGATCTAGCTCCAAGTCTAGCTGACCTTCACTTAGAAGCTGATATCCACGCTGTAAAAGGCAATAAAAACGGCTTTGGCGAAGGCGAGTGGATCCCATATCTAAAAATCAACTATGAGCTAAAAAACCTTGATAATGGTAAAACTAAAAAAGGTACATTTATGCCTATGGTTGCAAGCGATGGCCCACACTACGGTGCTAACATAAAAATGGATACAGGTGTTGGTAACTATGAGCTTAAATTCCACATCGACAATCCAGAAAAACAAGGCTTTGGTCGTCATGCTGACAAAGAGACTGGTGTTGGTAAATGGTTTGAGCCTTTCACAACAACTTATAAATTTCAATGGACAGGTGGTCCTGTTAAATAATCACCAGGGGCGTTCTCGCCCCTTTTAAAAATTCTCATAGGGTTTGGTTATGTCAATTTATTTCTATCAGGTCTTTTTAGTCCTCCTTGGATTTACGCTTTTTGCTGCCTTAAATAACAAGGATAAAAGTTTAAAAACACTCTTTTTACCGTCACTTTTTGGAGTCGTAGCTGGCGTATTTATTTTTAAAGTCGTTCGTCACGCACTTATAGATGATCAGTTTAAAATTTTCATCGATTCAGTGACGCTAGTTTTTCTACTAATTAGCATTTTATGGATATTTCTTGAGCTTAAGATAGCAAAAATTGTAACGTTTTTTATTTTAGGCATCGGCTTTGGCTTTGGCTATAGTTCAAGCAGTGTGTTATTCCCGCTATTTGGTGGTGAGCTACTAGATACGCTTTCGGTCATTAGCTTCTTTCTAATGATATTTGCAATGATTTTGCTCGTATTTTTATTCTTTTTTATTTCGAATTTAAAATCTAGCATTTCTTCATTAATAGCTAAAATTTTAGCCCTTATCACTTTAGTTTTCTTGCTAATCGATAGGAGCTCTCAGACAGCACTTGAGCTTTTGCGTGCTGGGGCTTTAAAAATAAGTAGTGAGTTAAACTCTCAGATTCTATCTGTCAGTGCAAAAGGTATTTATGTATCAGAATTTGGTACTTATTTTTATATCTTTGTGATCTTACTTTTATGCATCACCGCACTTTTCTTTATGCCAAAAAGTATTGATAAAAATAAATTTGGTTCTATCAAATACCGCTTTACAAAAGCCATTAGAGAAAATATTTCTGATAATGCAAAATTTGCATTTTGTAGTATTTTGATAGCACTTGGATTTTCGCTCTATTATGATCTTTACGCATCTCGTCCACCTGAAATTTCAGAGCCAGTCTTGGTTGAGCCAGTGGGAGATAAATTTATATTTGATGTTGATATGCTAAAAGATAATGAACTTCACAGATTTGCTTATATAACAGATGAGGGCAAACAGATAAGATTTTTCTTGTTAAACCGCTTTAGCGACCGTGTATCGCCTGTCATCGTCTTTGATTCATGCATGATATGTGGCGATATGGGCTATATAAAAAGAGGAAATGACCTTATTTGTATCTCTTGTAATGTTAGAATTTTCTTGCCATCAGTTGGCAAAGAGGGTGGTTGCAATCCGATACCAATGCCATTTATCTTTGATGGCAAAAATATTATAGTTGATTATAAAACTATTACAGATGGAGCAAATTTCTTTAGTAAGGTTGTCGAAAAAATGGTGCTTGACCCAGTTAGTCGCAAAAAGGTGAGCAACCTTGAGTCAAGATCATATTTATATTATGGACGCACATATTTCTTTGAAAATAACGAAACTCAAGCGAAATTTGAAGCAAATCCAGAAAAATATGTAGAAACAAATGGAACGTTAAAATGAAAAATATGCAACTAAGAATGATAAAAAGCTCGATCACGGGCTCCAAGGTGCAAAAGACGATGGCCTTTATCACCATCTTGCTAGCTGCTCTTTTGATAGCTTGCATGCTAAATATCACGCTAAAAATCGGCGATCAAGTGGCAAGCGAGCTTAGAGGGTATGGCTCAAATATCGTCGTTTTGCCACGCGGTGAGAGCCTAAGCATCGAGATCGAGGGTAAAAATTTCACCCCACTAAAATCACAAAATTTACTCCCAGAGGCTGATATCTACAAGATAAAAGAGATCTTTTGGAGAAATAACATCGTTGCTTTTGCGCCGTTTTTAGAGGCAAAAGTTAAAGATGAAAAAGGAATTGAATTTGCCTTTGAAGGAACCTATTTTGATAAAAACATCGGTCTAAAAGATGAGCCAGAATTTAGTACAGGCGTTAAGAGCTTGTATGGATTTTGGGGCGTTGAAGGTGTTTGGCCAAAAGATGAAAGTATGGATGAAATTTTAGTTGGTGAAGAACTTTCTAAGGCTAAAAATTTAAAAGTTGGCGACAAACTAGGATTGATCGGCAAAAATGGCGTAAGAGAGGTTAAAATAGTTGGAATTTTAAAAGGAGCTAGTGACGAGACGCATAAGCTAGTTGGCTCACTAAAGCTTGCTGGCGATCTATCAGGTCACGCTGGATCATATACAAAAGCTGAAGTCTCAGCCATGACGATCCCAGAAAATGACCTATCGCTAAAAGCAAGAAGAAATTTAGACAATCTTGATAGCGCAGAGTACGATAAATGGTACTGCTCAGCTTACGCTGGTTCGATCGCATTTCAGATAGAAGAAAATTTACCAAATGTTAGTGCAAAGGCAAGCCTTCAAGTAAGCGATGCAGAGAGTAACATCGTAAAGAAAATCCAAAGCCTAATGGGCATCGTTAGTATCATCGCTCTTGTGGTTTCAGCCATCGGCATAACGTCGCTAATGACAAGTGAAATTTACCGCCGTAAAAAAGAGATCGGCCTTTTAAAAGCCATAGGCGCAAGTAACTTTGAAATTTACGCCCTTTTTGCTAGTGAGAGCCTTGTGGTAGCCTTTTTTGCGGGCATCACTGGAGCATTTTTGGGTTACGCTCTAAGCTACGTGATGTCTTACATTATCTTCTCTCACGGCATAGGCATAGCTTGGATCGTACTACCAATTAGCGTGGCATTTGCCCTACTTATCTCAGTCATTGGCTCGCTAATGCCAATGAGAAACGTCATAAATTTACTACCTGCGGAGGTGCTATATGACCGCAAATAGCAAATTCTTTTACAATACAATTTATAAAAGTTTAAAAAATGGCTCATCAAGAGTCATGGTCATCGTGATCTCTATCTTGCTTGGAGCATGCGTGTGTGCTGCGTTTGTTAATGTCTATCTAGACATCGACTCTAAAGTCTCACGTGAGCTAAAAACTTATGGTGCAAATATGATCTTTGCTCCAAAAGATATGGCTACAAGCGATGATATGAGTGAAAAAACTTACAATGAAATGATCGCTAAAGTGCCAAAAGATAAGCTTCTTGGTGAGAGCGGTTATCTCTTTGCTCAGGCAAATATCGGCCCGACAAATGCCATCGTCATGGGGACAAAATTTAGCAATCTAAAAAAGGTTAAGCCGTTTTTGGATGTTAGAGATGGAACTATGATAAATGTTGATTTTGACGATAAAAACGTGCTAATAGGCGTCGATCTTGCTCGTCAGGCTGGCTTTAAAGCAGGCGATGATATAGAAATTCGTGCCATTGGCTCAAATGAGAGCATAAATGTAAAGATAAAAGGCGTAGTCGCAAGTGGCGATAAAGAGGATGCCCTTTTGATCACATCACTATCTTTGGCTCAAAAAATTTCAAATAAAGCTGGCAAAATAAACTATGCTGAAGCTGTTGTGCTTGGTAACTTTGACGAGATAACATCGCTTGCAAAGACTATAAGCAATGATGAAATAGCTGCAAAACCAGTGGCAAAGGTCTCAAAGTCTGAGGGCTATATTTTGGAGAAAATAAAGCTATTAATGGCACTTGTTAGCCTTGTTATTTTGCTCATTACTTCAATGTGCGTAAACACAACGCTTAGTGCTATCTTGCTCTCTCGCTCAAAGGAGATCGCACTTCTAAGAGCCATAGGTGCAAGCAAAAAAGATGTATTAAAGCTATTTGGCTTTGAGACATTTGTGACAGCGCTCATCTCAGCATTAGTTGGTGCATTTTTAGGATATTTACTAGCTCAAATTTTAGGTTATGCGATATTTGATTCTAGTATTGATTTTAGAATTTTAAGCATCCCAGTAGCTGTGATAATATCGCTTTTATTTGCAGCGATCGCAGCATTTTATCCGATCAAACGGGCACTTAATAATAAAATGGCAGATACATTAAGAGGAGAATGATATGCAAAATGCACTAGAATTAAAAAATATTTGTAAAATTTTTGGCGATGTTAAAGCACTTGATGATATAAATTTTGAGGTTAAAAAAGGTGAGTGGGTCAGTGTAATGGGGCCAAGTGGTAGTGGTAAGAGTACGCTTGTAAATATCCTTTCACTAATGGATACTCCAAGTAGTGGCACTTATATGCTTGGTGGCGATGATGCGAGTAATCTAAATGCTGATGATACACTTAAATTTAGACGTGAAAAGATCGGTCTTATTTTTCAGCAGTTTCACTTAGTGCCATATCTTAGCGCACTTGAAAATGTGATGATCGCTCAGTACTATCACAGCTCAGTTGATGAAGAGGACGCTAAAAAGGCACTTGAGGCAGTTGGTCTTTCTCACAGGCTAACGCACAGACCAAGTCAGCTAAGTGGTGGCGAGCAACAACGCCTTTGTATCGCTCGATCACTCATAAATGATCCTGAAATTTTAATAGCAGATGAGCCAACTGGTAACCTTGATGAAGCAAATGAAAGAGTTATACTTGATCTATTTTGCAAGCTAAGAAAAGAGGGCAAGACGATACTTCTAGTCACTCACAACCCTGATCTTGGCGAGTATGGCGATAAGATCGTCTATCTAAGACATGGCAAGCTAGAGAAAATTCGCACTATTGAAAATCCAAAGGTGCCAAATGAGATATAAAATTTTATTTTTATGTCTAGTCTCAGCCCTAGTTATGGGCTGCGTCAAGCAGTATGAAAAGCATCATATCACGCTAAATGACTCAAGCGGCATTGATACGCAGTTTTTTCCAACGGAAAAGAGGCTAAAGATAGGCGATAAGCCATATATGCTATTTTTCTTTGGTACGGACTGCGGAGTGTGCAAGGCTGCTATACCTGATCTAAATACGCTTGAAAAAGAGTATGGTAAAGAGGTTCAATTCATTGGTGTTTTAGGACCTAGCAAGGGTTTTGATAAAGATATTGAGCTTTTAAAAGAGCACAATATCACCTTTAAAACTACGAGCGACAAGGTTTCAGTTGATTACTTTAGCAAGGCAGTTGGTGGTGTCATGGGCGTGCCAGTTATCTATTTTTTTGATAAAGATGGTAAGATGCGATCAAAATTTATCGGTCTTACACCAAAAAGTGTACTTGAAAGTGCTATAAGATCGCTCTTGTAGGAGTGAATATGAAAAATTTCTTTTTGTTTGTCTTAGCGGTATTTTTTGTTGGATGTGCTAACAGCACTCCAAATATCTCGGTCAAAACGAGTGATCCGATCTTTTTTACGCTTAATGAATCAAACAGAAGCGTCTATGTAAATTTTAAAAATAGTGCGACCGGGCAAGATGTAAATGCTGAAATTTTAAGCGAATTTATAAAGGCTGGTTTTAGAAACGAGCCAAATATCAAAAATGCCGACTTCATCATTCTTGGCGATGTGCAAAGCTTTTCTAGGATAATAAAAAGAGATCCGAGATTTTCAATGGGAATGGGATATGGCTTTGGCAGACCAAGCTTTGGCTTTGGCTACTCGATGTTTTTCCCATTTGGCTATTACGATGATGATGACTTTAGTACAAATAGCTATACTTATCACATGCAAGTAAGCGTGCTAGTGCGTCCAAAAAATGGTGGCGAAAAGGCGACAAATATCTCACTTATGCAAGCTGGCAATGTCTATTCGCCAAGCTACATTTGGCCTTTTTTTAAAGAACGCCTAGCAAAACAGATCGTTAGCTTTTTTTATAACGTCTCGCAAAAATAGGAGAAATTAGTAAATTTAAAAGGATTTAAATGCTAGTTGATGGAAGCTATGAAATTTCATCTTGTGATGATATTGAACTTGGTATAAAAAGAAGCTCTCCTCTCTCCTTTTATTCCTGTTATGACGATGCCAAGGATGCAAAAGCTCTTTTGGTGATTATCCCTGGGCTTGGAGAAGACTCTGACCTTGGATATAGAGCTAATCTTATTCGGACTATGGCAGAGACTTATGATGTTGCATGTATTAGTGTGGATTATCACTGCATAGGCAACCGCCCACAGCTTGGAGCGAAATTTGGACTTGATGATATAGATCGCGAAATCTCAACAAGAGAACTATCAAGCATAGGTATAAATTTACCAATTGATCTAAAAAGTATCGACTGCCACGAGAAGGTTGATTTGCTACTTAAATTTCTTAGCAAAGAGATTACTATTCGAAAAGAGAGAGGTATTTTGCCGGCTGATTTTAGACTAAATGCTAGCATTACGATGGTGCCAACAAAAAATGAATATCAAAATTTTGGCGTTATGCAAGCAATGGATGTGCTAAATGCTGTGCTTTACACAAAAAAATATATAAATAATGCCAAATTTGAACATCTGCCAGTGATAATGGTAGGCAGCTCACATGGTGGATATCTGGCACATATGTGTGCTAAGATCGCTCCATGGCTAGTTGATGCCGTGATAGATAATAGCTCTTATGCCATATTTTTGTGGCGTCTTATTGGCTTTGGTAAAGAGATAGATTTTACTAACTACTTTTGTTTTGGTACTGGCATTTTGTATCAAAATTTATATATTTATTTTTTTGATAAGACCTACTGGACACTTAATGAAAAATCACCATACTATTTTATTGACGCAAGAGAAGAGATAAGAAACATCCTAAATTTAGATCATTTAAATGTTCAAAGCAGCTATAAAAAGCCAATTTACGTGAGCTATCACTGTATTTTCGATAAAGAAATAGCTCCAGCAAAGGATAAAATCGAGCTTTACGAGGCTCTTAAGAAGCTAAAATTTGACGCTACGCTTCATATGGTAAAAGATGAGAGTGAGGTTGATGGCAAATTTATAAAGTCCATAACGCATGGAATGGGGATGTCTTATAAACTACTTTTACAAAAAGAGCTTCCCAGTATGATGGAGAAAATTTTATCTCAAAAAAATAAAAAGAGCAGCAAGAGTATTGAGTATAAATGCGGCGATATGATCTATAAATTTAGTGAAGTCTTAGATCAAATAAATCTTGAAATTTTAGATATTGCTTAGTATTTAAAATAGTTAAAACTAGGCTCATAAAGACCTAGTTTTTATCACTCATTATCTATCTCAAAGTCGTAAAATTCGCTTTCATACTCAATATTTCCTATTTTGCTGTATTGTATAAGAGCTGCTTTTATGTTGTCTATCTGCTGATACATTAGACCCAGAGCTATTCTATTTTCGATAGCACTAGCATCATTTAGTTTTGTTAGCTCTAAAAGTGCGATCGCGTTTGATACTTTTCCAGCTCCTGTTGCAGCCACAGATGCTAAAAACAATGTGCTAGCGTCATTTACTTTAAACTCATCGATTGCTTGATTATAAAGTTTATAGCTCTCATCAAAGTCGTTTGTAAAGATATCGACATAGGCTAGAGTTTGGATTAAATTTATATTCTTTGGAGCATTTTTTAGCTCGGCTCTTAACTTATCACGCTCTCTTGTAAGTAAGCCTGAAATTTGAAGTAGCTTGATGTATTGCTTTTTGATGATATCAGCACCGTGATAGAAAGCGTTTGAATCAAGCTGCTTGCCATTAAAGTGAATTTGTATCGCTTTTGCATACTCTTTGACATTTTGCTCTTTGTTTTTCGAGATGAAATTTAAGATATTTGCAATAATATCATTTGGCAAAATTTTTAGTAGCTCATCAGCTTTCTTTGCCATTAGTTCGTCATTGTTTGTTACTTTTGCGATGATGATATCAAAGGCTAAATTTAGCATTGTCTGCTCTTTTGGTTCTTCAAGCCATCTTATCATCGCACTTTGGTTACCGCTAACCAGACTTAGAAGTGAGGCATATAAATTTACAGGCTTTAAGCTCTTATCGTTTTCTAAATTTTCGCCGATCTCTTCAATGAGTTTTGGGTTTAAATTTCTATTTATATCTAGACAAATCGCCCCAAAAATGCCTGCAAGATGGTTATTTACATCTTGATGATAGCTTGCTATGAAGTGCTTTGCTGCAAGGCTAAAATTTCCAAGCTGAGCGTAGCTTAAGGCGAGATTGTATTGCAAGATAGAGTGATTTGGATAAGTGCTGGCTAGCTCTTCAAACTCTTTATTTGCTTCTTTTAAGCGGTAGCTTAGCGCTTTTGCGATAGCTTCGCTAAGTTTTGCATTTACTTTTGAAGCAGCCGCACTTTGGCTAAGGTAGTCATTTGCCGCTGAGGTGTCATCTAAAAAGACGCTAACACCACCTTTTCTTATCTGCTCGATACTCTGTTTTGCATCAAAGACCTTGTAAGGTGCGAAGTAAAAAAGGGTCTCATAGCGCCTTGTTCTATCAAAAAACATATCATCGCTAAAGTGTGCCTGAGCTAGGCTGACATCAAAAAGATCAGGCTTTAGTATCGTTTTTATCTTGTAAATTTTGCTTGGCAAAGAAGCATTGTAGTCGTAAACATCTTTGATAAATGCAGCCGCGTCGCCGTAGTCAGCAGTTTTTAGATCAATTAGCGCCTCAGTCATCTTGATAAGATCGATATTTGGCGTATTTTTAGAAGCTTTTGTTAGATAATCCCTTGCCTTGTCGTATTTGCCAAGTCTTGCATAGAGCTGTGCTAGCGTGAAGTCGGCCTTAAATGCCTTTTGGCTCTCAAGTTTGGCTATTGCTCTTTCATCATCTCCAAGAAGTGATAAAATCTTTGCACTTAAATACGCATATTCATTTTTATAATCCGCAGTATTTGGATGAGAAAGCGCTTGAAGCGCCTCGTAATAGTTGCCTTTATAATAGTTTATAAGCGCGTAGTAATAGCTATAAAGTGGCGAGTTGTTTTCATACTGCAAAAATGAATCAGCAAGTCCTATGTAGTAGTTAAAATTTTTAGTATTATTTAGCTCGAGCGAGCAAACAGCAGCGTTTATGGCGCTAACTGCTGTGTTTTCTCTATCGGTTATTGCTTTATTAAAAGATACAATCGCCTCATCACATCTTTCTTGTTTCATCTGCGAAACGCCAAGGTTGTAGTTTGAGAGAGACTGGTTATAAACAGCTATGTTTTCATAAATTTTTAGAGCCTCAAATTTATTGCCACGCTCATAAAGCTGATTGGCTTTATTTATCATTTCATCGATCTTTGAAGCGCCAAAATTTTGCGTTTGGTAGTTGTTTTCTATATTTTTTACGATACTTGCAGCATCTATGTTCTCTTTTTTGTCTTTCTTTAGCAAGATAACTAGCAAAACCACTATCAAGATGATAAACACTAGAGTGACCACACCTGCTATTATAAAGAGCTTTTTATTGCTCTTTTTTACAGGGATTGGCTCTGGGATGCTCTCGTCTTGCAGCACACCCTCACTTGCGATACTCTCAAGTGAAACGATCTCTTCAGGTGCCTCGGCTTTTGCCTCTTCAGGCGCTTCTTGCTCTGCTTGCTCGCCAGGTGGTTTTAAAACTACAACCTCTTCTTCAGCCACTACATATACCTTTTAAGAACTTCTGGAATTTCGATAGTGCCATCTGTTTTTTGGTAGTTTTCCATGATGGCAATAAGAGTCCTACCCACAGCTAGACTTGAGCCATTTAGCGTATTTACAAGCATATTTTTCTTACCATCTTTAAAGCGAATTTTTGCACGCCTTGCTTGAAAATCACGAGTATTGGAAATAGAGCTAATCTCTCTATATTTACCTTGACCTGGCAACCAAACCTCAAGGTCTATCGTCTTTGCCGCGCTAAAGCCAAGGTCGCCACTGCAAAGAAGCATATGGCGGTGAGGAAGCCCAAGGCTAGTTAGTAGATCGCTTGCGCACGATACCATTTCATTTAGCACGTCTTCGCTTTGATCAGGTCTTGTGATGCTTACCAGCTCGACCTTTTCAAACTGGTGCTGGCGGATCATACCTCTGGTGTCACGTCCTGCTGATCCTGCCTCTTGGCGGAAGCATGCTGAGTAGCAAGTCATCTTTATAGGTAGCTGCTCGGCTTCTATGATCGTGTCGTTGTATAAATTTGTCACAGGCACTTCGCTAGTTGGGATGAGGTAGAGATCCTCGTCGCGCACTTTGTAAAGGTCCTCTTCAAATTTAGGCAGCTGACCAGTGCCAAAAAGCGTGTTTGAGCTTACTAGATAAGGGATATTTACAAGCTCAAAGCCACGTGAGCTGTTAAAGTCGATCATGTAATTAACAAGCGCTCTACTAAGCCTTGCTCCCATGCCGCGAAGCACTGTAAAACGAGATCCTGAGAGCTTTACGCCCCTTTCAAAGTCAAGCCAACCAAGGCTTTCACCTAACTCCCAGTGCTCTTTTGGTGTAAAGCTAAATTTAGTTGGCTCAAGCACCGTTTTTATGCAGACATTATCGTCCTCGTCCTTACCAAATGGTACGTCATCATCGGTGATATTTGGCACATTAAATGAAATTTGCTCAAGCTTTTCTTCATATTGTTTAACGATATCATCAGCATCAGCAAGTGCAGCTTTGTTTAAATTTAGCTCATTTTTAAGCTCACTTACGTCTTCACCTGCTCTTGCCTTTATGCCAAGCTCTTTACTCTTTGCGTTTTGAATAGCTTGGAAATTTTCAAGTGCTTTGCGCTTTTGTTTTAGCTCGTTAAAAGTTTGTAAAAGCTCGTCAAGTAGCCCAGCTTTTACATTTTTTCCCTCAAGTTTTTTTACAAATTCATCGTAATTTGTCTCGAGTAGTTTTAAATTTATCATTCCGTATCCTTAAACCATAAACATAACTTTTGCAAAAAGTACGATAAAAACTGCCGCTGTTAGCGCAAATGGGTGGATGTTACCAAGTGGGCTAGGGCGTTTAAATATAAATTTGCAGCTCAAATTTGTTATAACCGCAGCCACGATTAGCATCGCTAAGAAAAATTTGATCATAAAAATGATTTGTAAATTTGTCTCAAAGTAGCCTCCAGCCTTTGATCCGACCCAGTTACTCATCATCATGCCTCCAGTTAATACCAAAAGCAAGATACAAAGTGGCATTATCTTAATAGCAACTGAACCGATAGCCTGTTTTGCCTTTTGAGCAAGCTCAGGTGGCATTTTTTTACAAGCTGCCTTAAAAATGATTACATCAAAAAAGAGGTAACCAACAAAGATGATTGCACAAAAAAGATGAACTATTTGTGCGTATGGATATAAATTTTGCATATTTTTCCTTTATTAATAAATTCCGACTACTTCACGAACTTTTTTTATTGTTGTTTGAGCAACATTACTTGCCTTTTTGGCTCCTATTTCTAAAATTCCAGACACTTCGCCAGGATTATTTTGATAATGCTCAAATTTCTCTCTCGCATCTTTAAAATAGTCCCAAATAAGCTCATTTAGATAAGCTTTAAAGTGCCCATGACCCTCGCCACCACGCTCATATCTAGCTTGAAGCTCTTTTTGTCCACTCTCGTCCAAAAAAAGTTTGGCGATATTATAGACGTTGCAGTTTTGCCACTGTTTTGGCTCTTCAAGTGGCGTGCCGTCTGTCACAATGCTAGAAATTTGCTTTTTAAGCGTTTTGGCATCGGCAAAGATGTCGATTGTATTGCCATAGCTTTTGCTCATCTTTTCACCGTTTGTGCCGGGTACGGTGGCTACATTTTCATCGATCTTTGCCTCAGGCAGTGTAAAAATTTCTCCATGCTCGTTGTTAAATTTTATCGCGATATCACGAGCGATTTCTACGTGCTGGATCTGATCCTTGCCTACAGGCACGACCTGCGCATTATAAAGCAAAATGTCAGCTGCCATCAAAACTGGATAGCTAAAGAGTCCGTGGTGCGAACTAAGACCTTTTGCGACTTTATCTTTGTAACTATGTGCGCGCTCAAGAAGCCCCATAGGCGTGTGCTGACTTAGTACCCAGTAAAGCTCAAGCACGTCTTTAACATCACTTTGCACCCAAAATATGCTTTTATTTGGATCGATCCCAAGTGCCAAAAACGCACATGCAGCCTCAAAAGTGTTTTGTTTTAGGGCTTTGGCCTCGCTAAGGCTTGTCATCGCGTGGTAGTTTGCTATAAACATAAACATCTCGTTTTTTTCTTGCATATCAACCATCTGTTTTATCGAGGCAAAGTAATTGCCAAGGTGTAGTTTGCCGGAGGGTTGGAGGCCGGTTAATACTCTCATCTTATCCTTTCAAATTTTGGCTTTTTCTCGTGAGCGCTTTTGATAGAGATTTGAAATTTTAAGCTTTTGGCAGACTATGTGTCTAGCCTCGGCTTAAAATTTCTACACAACTCTCGTCGCTTTAGCGTTGCGAACAAAGAGAAGCAAAAAATCATCTCACGATACTTCGCTAAAATACTTTTTTAAATTTTAACATCAGGACAGATATTTTTATCTAGTCTAATCTTAAAATTTAGCTTGGCAGGCTAAAGTCTAGTCTTAATTAAAATTTGACTGTGCAATATTTAAATTTTCCTCAAACAGTTTGCCAAAATTTATAACTACAAAACGTTAAATTTAGCTCAAACATTTCAAATTTTAACACCACGCGAGACAGCCATCCAGCCTGATCTTAAAATTTATCGTTGCAAGCAGCATTCACGCCACTTTACAACTAAATTTTTAAAAGCATCCTTATCTCTTTTACGATTTGCTTTGGAGTTTTACCCTCGACTTCGACGATGTAATCAGCCTTTTTCTCATAAAGCTCCTCTCGCTCCAGATGAAGTGCCTCAGCTCTTTTTAGATCACTTAAAAGTGGACGTTTGGCAAGTTTTTTCTCGCTATTTTTGCTATTTTTTAGCCTTTGCATGATCGCGTCAAAACTAGCTTTTAGATAGATCACGGTGCCAATTTTCTTTAAATTTTTAACCTTGGCAAAGCCACCACCAGTTGAGATGATCGCATTTTTGACATTTGTTGCTAGAAATTTGGCAAGATCTTTTTCAAGCTGCCTAAAATGCTCCTCTCCGTACTCTTCAAAGATAGCTTTTATCTTCATATTTTGTGAGCTCTCTAGTAAGTCGTCGCAGTCAAGGTTCATCGTCCTTAGTGCCTTGCTTAGTGCCCTTGCAGTCGTGCCCTTGCCAACGCCCATAAACCCTATCAAAACGATATTGTTATTCTTTGTTTTCATCGCTCTCTCCACGTTTTTTAGGGATTAGCACGATAGGCACGCCAGTTAGGTTAAAGCTCTCTCTAAGCTTGTTTGTTAAATAGCGTTTGTAGCTAAAGTGCAGGCACTTTGGACGGTTCATTATAAGCGCTATCATGATAGGTGCTGTCTTAAACTGCACTGCGTAGTAAATTTTCACAACCCTGCCTTTATCTCGTGGCAGTGGGTGCGCCTTGGTCGCTTCGCCAATCACTTCGTTTAGCTTTGAAGTTTGGATTTTTTGGGTGTAGTTTTTGTAAATTTCAATGATGAGTGGATAAATTTTATGCACTCTTTTGCCGCCCAAAGCCGAAACACTAATGATCGGCGCATATGCTAGAAATTTAAACCTATCTTTTATCTCTTTGCAAAGCTCGTCAAATTCTTCGCTACTTTTGTCCCATTTGTTTAGCACGATGATGACCCCAAGCTCAAATTTCGAGGCGATGCCAGCGATGCGCTCATCAAGCTCGGTTAGTGGCTCAGAGCTATCAAGCACAAGTAGCGCCACGTCTGTCTCTTCTAAAATTTTCTCAGTTCTATTTAGCGCATATCTCTCGATGCCCTCGATCTTGCCACGCTTTCTGATACCAGCAGTATCGACAAACTCAAAAACCCTGCCATCATGCTCGTAAATTTCATTGACCGGATCGATCGTAGTGCCTGCCACATCGCTAACGACGGCGCGACTCTCTTTTACAAGGGCATTTAAAAGTGAGCTTTTACCGACATTTACGCGGCCTATGATGCCAACTCTGATGTTTTTGCTTTCATAGTCTATCTCGTCGCTTAGCTCGCCCTCGTCGTTATAGTTTTCTAAAAAATCATCAAAATCTTCGCTTGTATCGGCCTTTATCTGTACTTTGTCTTCTATATGCTTTGCTAGCCACATGCTAAGTTCATCTATGCCTGTGTTGTGGCTTACAGAAATTCCAAATGAGTTTTTTGCGCCAAAGCTTACAAATTCCCACTCTCTTTGCTCATCTTTTTTGCTGTCTATTTTATTGATAATGAGTGCGATTGGTAAATTTAGCTTGCTAAGCTCATAAAAAATGGCTCTATCCTCGTCATCTGGCATCATTTTGCCATCGACCATGTATAAGATGACGTCTGAATTTCTAGCCTCTGCCAAGGTCTTTGCTTTTACATTTTTAAAAAGCTCGCTGCTATCATCAAGGCCACCACTATCGATTAAAATGCACTCTTTGCCCTCAACCTCGATCTTAGCTTTGTTCGTATCTCTTGTCGTGCCGCTAACATCGCTTGTTATGGCGATACGACGACCAGCTAAGCGGTTAAAAAGTGAGCTTTTGCCGACATTTGGCTTGCCTACTAATATTACTTTTTGCAAATTTTGTCCTTTTCGTGATGGCTGATTATACAAATTTTTGACTTATATAAAGTATAAAAATTTGCTTAAAAGCGCCAAAATAAAAGAAAAAATCAACCAAAATTTAAGCCACTTTTCATTAAAATGGCTACTTTAAATTTAAAGGTCTTGTGATGTTAAAAAGGTTTTATATTTCGCATCTTGGCATTTTTTATATGCTCTTTGCTTGCTTTATGTTTGCCGTTACTGGCGCATTTGCAAAGTATCTTAGCAAAGATATGCCATCTATCGAAGTTGTATTTTTTAGAAATTTAATAGGCCTTTTCATCGTTATTTATGCCATTTATAGATTTCCATTTAAGCAAGCTGGTGGACACTTTTTTTTACTGATGTTTCGCGGTTTTGTGGGTACGGTCGCACTTTTTGCTTTTTTTTACAATGTCGCTCATGTAAATTTGGCCACAGCTTTTACATTTCAAAAGACAAATCCAATCTTTACAGCTATCCTCGCAGCCTTTATTTTTAAAGAGCGTCTAAGCTCACTTGGCTGGTTTGCTGTATTTTTGGGATTTGGTGGAATTTTGCTTGTTATCCAGCCAAATTTAGGCATAAGCAAGACTGATATTATCGGTGTTTGGAGTGGCCTTGGTGCGGCGATCGCATACACGAGTGTTAAGGAGCTAAACAAGAGCTACGGTACAAATGTTATAGTGTTAAGTTTTATGCTTTGGGGCTCGTTTTTGCCACTTATTTGCATGGGTTTGGCAGAATTTTTCACCTACGAGCCACTTGATTTTTTGTTTTCAAAATTTAGCATGCCAAACTGGTATAACGTTGTTTTTATCTTGCTAATGGGACTTAGTGGATATTTTTTTCAGTCGTACATGACAAAGGCGTTTGCGGTTGGTAAAAAGGCTGGAGTGATCGCTGCGGTTAGCTACGCAGACGTTATTTTTACACTTATCATTGGCTATTTTATGGGCGATGTATTGCCAAATCAAACGGCACTTTTAGGTATCTTGCTAGTAATAGTGAGTGGAATTTTAGTTGTGAAAGAAAAATAAGGCGATACTATGAAAATAGAAATTGGAGAATCTTTATTTTATTCTTGGCTTCGCCATGTTAAAGAGTGCCAAATAGTGCAAACTAACTGGAAAATTTCTCCAAAATGGGAGATAAAATTTTCAGACGAGTTAGAAAATATAATGTCAAAAACAGATGAGCTTTTTTCTAGCAAATATGGATATAAAATTTATAAACAAAATACCTCATTAAAACAACTTTTGCAACAAGCAGAGTGTGATGCACTAGGTGTTTGTATGAGTGATGGAGTTAGTAAAATTTATGCAGTTGATGTTGCTTTTCATGAGTCTGGACTAAACTACGGCGGTCTTGATGAGACGGTAGCTAGAGTAGTAAAAAAATGTCTTAGAACCGCCATGTGTGTTTATGGATATTTTGGTGTTAAAAAAGCAGAAATTATCTTTGCATCCCCTAAAATAAATAGACAAATTTTAGATGCCTTGTGCCCTTGTTTTGTTGATATAAACAACATAATGCAAGAGATGGGATTTGAATTTGACTTTAGAATAATAGCAAATAGCGATTTTTCAAATTTAGTTTTAGAACCTATTTTGGAGGTAAGTGGTAATGTGGCCGATACGGCGGAGCTTTTTATGCGTTCTTACCAGATGCTATCCTTGTTTGACAAAAAAAGCCTAAAAGATATGGAAAACACAGAAAAACAAAAGCTGAAAGTAGGCATATATAGCTATCAACGTTCTAAAGACTATGTTAATATCAAAAATAATCAAGATGAATACGCAGAGCTAAAAGTCGGACAAATAGCACGAATAATTATGAGGGAAATTTTGGAAAGCGGTAAGGTAGATGCTAACGAGATAAGCTGGCTTCAAAACGAAAAGTATAGTAAGGATACTCTTGGATTAAATTATCCTGCGCTTGTAATAGCGAACAATGAATATGATGCGAGGAGATATTATGTGGATCCTGTATTCATAAATGGTGTATATTATAAACTTTGTAATGATTGGTATGAAGGGGTAACAAACGACGATAGACCGCTTTTGATAGATTGGATTAGAAAATTTAGAGAAAAATAAAGGAGAAAAAATGATACTAATAGCAGGGCCTTGCGTCATCGAAAGCGAGCAGCTCGTTTTTGACGTGGCAAAAAGGCTGGTTAAATTTAACGAAGATAAGCGGATAGATTTTTATTTCAAATCAAGCTTTGACAAGGCAAATCGCACGAGTATAAGCTCGTTTCGCGGGCCAGGGCTGGAGAAGGGTTGCGAAATTTTAGCCAAGGTCAAAAAGGAATTCGGTTTTAAAATTTTAACCGATATCCACGAGAGCTATCAGGCTGCACCAGTAGGCGAAGTGGCCGACGTGCTGCAAATCCCGGCGTTTTTGTGCCGCCAAACCGATTTGCTCGTGGCCGCGGCTAAGACAAAAGCGGTCGTAAATATCAAAAAAGGGCAGTTTTTAGCCGCCTCTGCTATGAAGCACTCGGTGAAAAAAGTGTTAGAAACAAGGGGTATAAAGGGCGACGGATACGAGGTTGCTAAACAAAACGGCGTGTGGCTAACGGAGCGAGGCAGCACCTTTGGCTACGGGAATTTAGTCGTAGATATGCGAAATTTGGTGCTGATGAGGGAGTTTGCGCCGGTGATTTTCGACGCTACTCACAGCGTGCAGATGCCAAGCGCTCTTGGCGAAAAAAGCGGCGGGGACGCGAGATTCGTGCCGTATCTAGCGCGAGCTGCGGCGGCTGCCGGCGTGGACGGATTTTTCTACGAGACGCACGTAAATCCTTGCGAGGCGCTCTGCGACGGGCCGAATATGCTAAATTTGGACGAGCTAGACGCAAATATCGCTCAAATTTTTAAGATAAAAGACGCCATAGGCGATGCAAACTAAGGGCTTTTTGTGGGTGCTAGGCGGCGCGGTCGCCGAGTGCGGCTGGGCGTACGGGCTAAAACACGCCCAAAATGCCGTAGAATTCGCGCTTACTGCCGCGTTAGTCTGCGTTAGCTTCGTGTCGTTTATAAAGGCTTTAAAATATATCCCCGTTAGCGTCGCATATACCGTATTTGTGGGATTTGGAGCGTTTTTTATAGTGGTCGCCGAAAGCGTTAGCGAATACGGCTCAAGCGGCCAGATGCCAGATCCCTTGCGGCTATTTTTCATAGCGACGCTGATCGCGGGCGTGCTGGGGTTAAAAAGGCTAAAATCTTGATGCACGTTTTAGCTCTTTTGGTGGCCGGGTGCTGCGAGGTTTCGGGCGTGTTTTTTCTAACTAAATTTCAAAAAAGCTTCGGCGTGAAAAAAGCGGCGAATTTTTTGATTTTAACCGCAAATTTCGCCCTTTCGCTCTGGCTTTTGAGCTATGCGATGCAGGCGATGGCGATGTCGGTAGCGTACGCGATTTGGACGGGTATCGGAGCGGTTGGAGCCGTGGGCGTCGGAGTGATTTTTAACGGCGAAAAAATGAGTGCGCAAAAGGCGTTTTATCTATCGCTAATAACGCTAAGCGCGGTAATGTTAAAGATAATATAAAAGGAGAAATCATGAAAATAATCGAAGGAAATTTGGCTCTAAAAGGCGGCGAGAAAGTCGCTATAGTGGGCGCGAGATTTAACCACATCATCACCGATAGACTGGTCGAGGGCGCGAGGGATGCGTTTTTGCGTCACGGCGGGGACGAGGCGAATTTGAGCCTCATTTTGGTGCCGGGTGCGTTTGAGATACCGATGGCGCTAGAAAAGGCACTAGCCAGCGGTAAATTTGACGCCGTTTGCTGCGTGGGGGCGGTGATCCGCGGCTCTACGCCTCACTTTGACTACGTGAGCGCCGAGACCACCAAGGGCATCGCAAGCGTCACGCTAAAATACGGCAAGCCGGTGACCTTTGGCGTGCTAACGGTCGATAGCATCGAACAAGCCATCGAGCGAGCTGGCTCAAAGGCCGGAAATAAGGGCTTTGAAGCGATGACGGGCGTGATCGAGATGCTAAGCTTATATAAAAATTTGGAGGCGTAAAATGGCGACTCGTCATCAGGTTAGGCAGGCCGTCGTTTCGCTGCTCTACTCAAATGAGATAAATCCGGTAACTGCTGCATTTGAAGAGGAATTTCTGGAAGAGAAAAAGATAAGAAACGAGCGAAAAAGTGAGGCGCAGCAGACTTTTAAAGAGGTGCTCGCAAATAAAGAAAAACTAGATGAAATTTTAAAGCCATATCTAAAAGACGGCGATTTTAGTAAGGTTGGTGCGACTGAACTAGCCATCCTTAGACTTGGGCTCTATGAGATGAAATTTAGCCAAACTGATAAGGCTGTCATCATAAACGAAGCGATCGAGCTTGCGAAAGAGCTTGGAAGTGATCAGGCACCAAAATTTATAAACGGTGTACTTGATAAGCTAAAGGCTGATCTGTGAGGCTCTGTGTTGCGCTTGATATGGCTAGTCGTGAAGAGAATTTAGCTCTTGCTAGAGAGCTAAAAGGGCTTGATCTTTGGCTAAAAGTGGGGCTTAGAAGCTATCTTAGGGATGGGGCAAAGTTTATAGAAGAGCTAAAAGAGCTTGGAAATTTTAAAATTTTCCTCGATCTAAAGCTCTATGATATCCCAAACACGATGGCTGATGCGGCTGAAGTCGTCTCAAAAATCGGCGTAGATATGATAAATGTGCATGCTAGCGCTGGTGAACGTGCGATGAAAACAGTTATGGATAGGCTAGCTGGTCTTGGGAGCCGTCCTTTAGTGCTCGCAGTATCGGCACTTACTAGCTTTAGTGAGAGCGAGTTTGACGCTGTTTATAACGATACGATCGCAAGAGCTGTTAGAAAATTTAGCCAGATGAGTTTTGAAGCAGGGCTTGATGGAATGGTCTGTTCTGTTTTTGAAAGCAAGCTCATCAAAGATGTAACAAATGAGAAATTTATCACTCTTTGCCCTGGTGTTAGGCCTTTTGGCGAGAGCGCTGGAGATCAAAAAAGAGTAGCAAACTTAGTGAGCGCAAAGCAAGAGGGTAGTGATTTTATCGTTGTTGGTAGGCCGATTTATGAGAATGTAAATCCAAGAGAAATTTGTGAACGAATTTTGGAGCAAATTTAAAATTTGAACTTGTGTGAAGTGGTTTTTAACTAAGCTTTTTTACAAAATGTTGCGTGAAGATGACATCAAAGCGAAGTGAGGAACTAAATTTGAGTGATTTTAAGAAAATCCTCTATGTTGGTGAAGCGATAGAGGCCGATCTGTTGGGACTTGGCTACACAGACGTTGCTTCGTTAAAGGGCGCGATCCGAACGAGATGTTTGAGCGCACAAAAGCGCTCGGACGCGGCAGCGATAGGTGTATCCTCTATGTTTACCGTATGGTTTGCTACTATGTAAATACGCCACACCCAGACAAAGCCAAACTAAAATGATGGCTTTGGAAGGACTAAATTTATAAATTTTTATTTTTAGATTCTCTATCTGAGGGCTATAATTGTGAAATGCAAATTTAAGCAAGATATCAGCGGTCTTCAATTATAATGCGATTTCTTTTTATGGACAGATGGGTGAGTGGCTGAAACCACACCCCTGCTAAGGGTGCAGCTCTTAATCGGGGCTCGAGGGTTCAAATCCCTCTCTGTCCGCCACTGCTTATAGATAATCATAAATTTTATTATTGTTTAACATTATTTTTTAAATATCTTTATATAAAATTTTTCGCGTTAGAAAATTGCTTACCTAGTAAAACTTAACTATAAGTTTGTAGATTTTAGACTGATGATTTTTTGTGAAATTTATAAGTAAAAATTTTATAGTGATCACACATTTTTTAAAAAATATGATTTTTTTTGGTTATATTGTTGTTTCAAACTAATT